>NC_004722.1:4810000-5110904 GCF_000007825.1 Bacillus cereus ATCC 14579
TGGATATGGAGACTTTGCTCCCCATACGACGATAGGAAAACTAATAGGTATAAGTATTATTTTATTATGAACTGGCTTTTGGTCTTATTATATGGTGCTGTTTGCTACTGAAATGATTAATAAACAATATATGAAAATTAAAGGTGAAGAAGCCGCTACTTCTAACGGTCATATGATTATCGTTGGCTGGAATGAGCGCGCAAAACATGTTGTAAAGCAAATGCACGTATTACAACCAAACCTTGATATCGTTTTAATTGATGAAACACTTTCTTTACTCCCAAAACCATTTCATCATTTAGAATTTATAAAAGGTTGTCCGCATCACGATCAAACTTTATTAAAGGCCAATATTGCAACGGCACACACCATATTAATAACAGCTGATAAAGAAAAAAACGAAAGCTTAGCGGATACACAGTCCATTTTAAATATTTTAACTGCAAAAGGGCTCAACCCAAACATTCACTGCATCGCTGAACTTCTTACTTCTGAACAAATACAAAATGCAACGAGAGCTGGCGTGTCAGAAATTATAGAAGGAAATAAATTAACGAGCTATGTATTTACCGCTTCTCTTTTATTCCCTTCCATTTCAGGTGTACTATTTTCACTTTACGACGAAATCTCTGATAATAAATTACAACTGATGGAGCTTCCATCGTCCTGCACCGGACAAACTTTTGCCAATTGTAGCTATACTCTTTTAAAGCAAAACATTCTCTTACTAGGTATAAAGCGCGACGAACAATATATGATTAATCCAGTTCATTCCTTTGTTCTCATTGAAAGCGACATACTCATTGTTATTCACCATTAGTAAAATGACGCTCTAATTCTTGCATGAGCACTTTCCCAATATTGATATATTTTCTTTTCACATCTCCATCTGGATCTTTCGGCTCAGCAAATTGATCCATTCCACTCGTTCCAGCTGTTAAAGTATTCACATTATCATCTAGTTCGTCTTGATATACGTGCGAAAGAATATACGGCGTTCCAAGACGAACTATTACGCCTGGTACATCTAGTTCTCCATCAATGGCTGTAAATGGAACTCGTAAAAATTGATACCCATCTTCTTCATCAATTTTGTAATCGAAGCATCCTTTATCATAATCCCAATTACCACCGATGCTATATCCAAGTGGTTTCATAATCTCTTCTAACTTATATAACGCATATGTACGTCCTTCTAAATTTGATTGAATCGGAATCAAGCCCATCCCTCCTAGACTTTTCCTTTAGCATACCCACTTTAGTTTGAATATACTGATGGACTTTTCGATAAAATAATAAAAAGCGACCGGAATCCGGTCGCTTTTTATTATTTTAAACGCTCTTCTAATTCTGCTTTTAATTCTTCAAATCCTGGTTTACCAAGTAAAGCAAACATGTTTTTCTTGTATGCTTCTACTCCAGGTTGGTCAAATGGATTCACGCCTAATAAGTAGCCGCTCATCGCACATGCTTTTTCGAAGAAGTATACAAGGTAACCGAATGTGTACTCATTTAATTCAGGAATATTTACGATTAAGTTTGGTACTCCCCCGTCGCTATGTGCAAGTAATGTACCTTCGTATGCTTTTGTGTTTACGAAGTCTACAGTTTCACCAGCAAGGTAGTTTAATCCGTCTAAATCGTTTTCTTCTGATTCGATTGTTAGTTCATGTGTAGATTTACCTACTTTAAGAACTGTTTCAAATAAGTCACGACGCCCTTCTTGAACGTATTGACCTAATGAGTGTAAATCAGTTGAGAAGTTTGCTGAAGATGGGAAAATGCCTTTTTGATCTTTTCCTTCACTTTCACCAAATAACTGTTTCCACCACTCAGCGAAGTATTGAAGTGCTGGCTCATAGTTAACAAGCATTTCAATTGTTTTTCCTTTATTGTATAAAGCGTTACGAACTACTGCGTATTGGTAAGCTGGATTTTCTTCTAGTTCTGATGTTCCGAAGTCATCATGACCAGCAGCTGCACCTTTCATCATCTCTTCAATATTTAAGCCACTTACTGCGATTGGTAATAAACCAACTGGCGTTAATACAGAGAAACGACCTCCAACATCATCTGGAATAACAAATGTTTCGTAACCTTCGTTATCAGCTAATGTTTTTAATGCACCACGCGCTTTATCTGTAGTTGCATAAATACGTTTGCGAGCTTCTTCTTTTCCATACTTTTCTTCTAATAACTTACGGAAGATACGGAATGCTAGCGCTGGCTCTGTTGTTGTACCTGATTTGGAAATAACGTTAATAGAGAAGTCTTTACCTTCTAATACGTCCATTAAATCTTTCATATAAGTGGAGCTAATGTTTTGTCCAACAAATAGCACTTGTGGAGTTTTACGTTGTTCTTTAGAAAGCGTGTTGTAGAAAGAATGGTTTAACATTTCGATTGCTGCGCGTGCTCCTAGGTAAGAACCACCAATACCTACAACAAGTAAAATGTCAGAGTCATTTTTAATTTTTTCTGCGCATTTTTGAATGCGAGCGAATTCTTCTTTGTCATATTGAAGCGGAAGGTCTACCCACCCAAGGAAATCGTTCCCAGCTCCAGTTTTTTCGTGGATTGCGTGATGTGTTACTTTCACTGCATCACGTAAATAAGTGATTTCATGTTCACCGATGAAGGATAACGCTTTAGAATAGTCGAACGTTACATGTGTACTCATCTTTTTCCCTCCAATTATGGATATGTATTTCTGTATTCACTTTAGCGAAACTGAAGTTGTAAATCAAGCGATTAGGCAATTGTAAACGTAACCAATATATATTTTTTAGAAAAAGTTCATTTTTTGCATAAAAATTCGCATTTTTCGGTATAGATGTATATACATCCTTTTCTAAACATTTTTTATGTATAAAAACAACATAACTACCCCATTCTATAAAAGAGTTAATTAACTCATCGCTTGCTCATGCTTCACAATTAAGGGGGGCTTTTTCATGAGTACTTTGCAACGTATCGCATTAGTCTTTACTGTAATTGGCGCTGTGAACTGGGGACTAATCGGGTTTTTCCAGTTTGACTTAGTAGCAGCCATTTTCGGTGGACAAAATTCAGCTCTTGCACGTATTATTTACGGCATCGTTGGTATATCTGGGCTTATCAACCTTGGTTTACTGTTTAAACCATCTGAAAATCTTGGTACGCACCCAGAAACAAACGAAATTCGATAATCAGTATGTCCTTTCACCTCCGACATACGAATATGATTGCATGCAATCATATTTGCAAATATATATCATAAGATAAAGTAAAAGAGGAACGCTCATATGCGTTCCTCTTTTACTTTGTTAACTCGGACTCTTCAATCCATTCTGCCAACTTTTCTCGCAGCGTATTAAATCCGTTTTCAGATGGGTTCGGTATAAGAATCCTTCCTTGTTTTCTTTTCGCCGCTTTTAACGATAAACTCATTTTTCTGTGCTCTTCATCAATTGAAAGTACCTTTACTTCTACTGTATCGCCGACCTTTAAAAAGTCATGAATATCCTTTACATATCCATTTGTAATTTCAGATATATGCACAAGTCCTTGTGTTTCTGCATCTAACGCTACAAACGCACCGTAATCTTGAATTCCAGTCACTTTCCCTGTTACAACCACTCCTGTTGTATATTGTTCTGACATATGAAACACTCCCATACGTTTACCATTCTCTCTACAATTATAGAGAGCAAAGCAGATATATTTATTTTAAATATCCGATTGGTTAGTACGCATTCTAGATAACAATATCTAGAATGCGCATACCTTATATTAGTAAATTATACCACTATGACAGAACTCATTCAAAATTCATGAAAAATTTCCCTTAAAGAAGTATAATTCTCCAATATTGGGATAGACTACTAACACATGGCTTTCTAGTATTCCCCCCCTTTTATGGACAAAACGTATTACGTTTTGTCCTTTTTTTATTTTCAACAAACCGTTCCATTCTCTTCATTGCTTCCATAAGTTGTTCAAGCGACGTCGCATAAGAACAACGAATAAACCCTTCACCACTTTCGCCAAATACGCTACCAGGGACAACAGCTACTTTTTCTTCCAGCAATAACTGTTCTGCAAATTCCGCTGAAGATAATCCTGTTGAAGATATAGAAGGGAAAACATAAAATGCTCCGCCCGGCACATGACACGTTAAGCCCATTTCATTGAAAGATGTCGTCATAAAATTACGACGCTTCTTATAACTATCTCTCATCCGAATTACTTCATCATTCCCCGCACGTAACGCTTCAAGTGCTGCGAACTGAGACATCGTCGGTGCACACATCATGGAATATTGGTGGATTTTGAGCATCAATTCTGAAAACTGAACAGGAGCTGCAATCATACCGAGACGCCATCCTGTCATCGCAAATCCTTTTGAAAATCCTGAAATTAAAATCGTATGCTCGCGCATATTTTTAATACTCGCGAAACTTGTATATGCTTCGTCGTATACAAGCTCTGCATAAATTTCATCAGATAATACAATTAGATTGTACTTCTCAACAATCACTGCTATTTCTTCAAGCTCGGATTTATTTAGCATTGCACCTGTCGGGTTATTTGGTGAACAAAGCAAAATCGCCTTTGTTTTCGCTGTAATAGCTGCTTCAATTTGTTCTGGTTGTACTTTAAACTCGTTTTCTAGCTTAGTCTCCACAGGAACCGGAACTCCTCCAGCTAATGTCACAAGTGGTGCATAAGAAACGAAGCTTGGTTCAACAATGAGCACTTCATCATCAGGATTTATAATGGCACGCATCGCTACATCTAACGCCTGGCTCGCTCCAACTGTAACAATGATTTCATCACTTGGATCATAAGATACTGCAAATTGTTTTTTTAGATACTTTGCTATTTCTTGACGGAGCTCCAATAATCCTGCATTTGCTGTATATGACGTATACCCTTGTTCCAAAGAACGAATACATGCTTGCCTTACATTCCAAGGGGTAACAAAATCCGGCTCTCCTACCCCGAGGGAAATAACACCTTTCATATTTGCTGCTAAATCAAAAAATTTTCGAATACCAGATGGTTTTAAAGATTCTGCTGATCTAGATAGTTCAAATTGCTTCATGGTGTCACCACAATTCGCTTATCATCATCGTCTTTTTCATAAATAACGCCCTCATGTTTATACTTCTTCAAAATGAAATGAGTAGTTGTAGAAACGACAGATTCAATTGTTGCTAATTTCTCAGAAACAAACATCGCTACTTCCCCCATCGTTTTACCTTCTAATGTAATAGAAAGATCATATGTCCCTGACATTAAATAAACGGATTTCACTTCTGAATAACGATAAATTTGCTCAGCAACCGCATCAAACCCAACGCCGTGCTTTGGCGTAACTTTCACATCGATCATTGCCGTTAAACCTGTATGTTCTTTCACTTTCGTCCAATCGATATGTGTTACATAATCCACAATAATCTTTTCATTTTCTAATCTCGCAACCATCTTCTTTACTTCTTCTACTTCTATATTTAACAGCTTCGCTAATGTATCTACAGATAATCGACTACTCTTTTCAAGACAAGCTAATAATTCTAATTCTTTTTCTGTCACCATATAAATCATCCTTCCTTTTCGTTTGTGTCTAAATTATACAAATACCCTTTCCAGTTTGAAAAGAAGATTTTTCTATTGAATTATGTCAAAATAAAGTGAAACTTTAATCAGCGGAAAAATGCGTGATAAAGCGAAAGGGGATGGAACCGTGAAACCAAAAATTTATATTGCTGAACCAGTTCCGACATTTGTAGAAAACTATTTATCAGAACACTTTGATTATGAAAAATGGGATCAAAATGAGAAAGTACCTCGTGATGTTCTATTAGAGAAAATACAAGATAAAGATGGGTTATTAAATTTCGGATCTGCTATTAATGAAGAATTACTGACAGTGGCTCCTAACTTAAAAGTAGTGAGCAACATTTCTGTTGGTTACGATAATTTTGATTTACAAGCGATGAAAAATCGAAAGGTTATCGGAACGAATACACCATACGTATTAGATGATACAGTAGCTGATCTCGTTTTCGCCCTTATGCTATCAGCTGGGCGCCGCGTTTGCGAACTCGATTCTTACGTAAAAAATGGTGAATGGAACGCTGAAATCGGAAAAGAACACTTCGGACTAGATGTACACCATAGCACAATTGGTATTATCGGTATGGGCCGAATTGGAGAAGCCGTTGCAAAACGAGCAAAATTCGGATTTGATATGAATGTTCTTTACTATAACCGCCGTCGTAAAGAAGAAGCTGAACAAAAATTCGATGCTACATATTGTGATTTACAGACGCTACTGAAGCAGTCTGACTTTATTGTTCTTCTTACTCCATTAACAGATGAAACATATCACCTTATCGGAGAAAAGGAATTTTCATTAATGAAAGAAACAGCAATCTTCATTAATGCTTCTCGGGGGAAAACAGTAGATGAAGAAGCGTTAATCCATGCTTTAACAGAAAAGAAAATCTTTGCAGCAGGCATCGATACTTTTACACAAGAGCCAATTCAAAAAGATAATCCACTCTTATCATTACAAAATGTTGTGACTTTACCGCACATCGGATCTGCAACATTAAAAACTCGTCAGCAAATGGCCATGACCGCCGCTGAAAATTTAGTTGCAGGATTACAAGGAAAAACACCGCCTAATATTGTGCGCGGGTAATACTGAATAAACGAAAGGCAAGATGACATCGTCATCTTGCCTTTTTTTGTTAACATATTTTCTTCTTCCTTGGAGATGATATGAACAAAAATCAATGGAGTGACAAAAAATGAATCATAAATATACTTGTCCTTATTTCACTTTTTCCACTCGCGGCACTACTGTTCATTACGAATTGTATGAACATGATAATAAAACAGAACGCCCTACTTTCGTACTCGTTCACGGCTTTTTATCTTCCTCATTCAGTTACCGCCGTCTCATTCCTTTACTAGCGAAGGAAGGAACAGTCATTGCTCTTGATTTACCACCGTTCGGAAAAAGTGATAAGTCTCATCTGTTTAAGTATTCTTATCACAATTTAGCAACGATTATTATTGATTTAATTGAACATTTATCTCTCTCAAACATTGTATTAGTTGGGCATTCTATGGGTGGGCAAATTTCTCTCTATGTAAACCGTATACGTCCTGAACTCATTTCAAAGACGATTTTACTATGTAGCTCGAGCTATTTAGCGCGCGCAACCTTACCTTTACTATACTCTTCTTATTTACCGTTCTTTCATTTATACGTAAAGAACTGGATTATACGGCGCGGCATTGTTCATAACTTAATGAATGTCGTTCATGATCACTCATTAATTGACGATGAAATGAAAAAAGGTTACTCCGCTCCTTTTTATGACAACCGTATATTTCCCGCTTTAACTCGCATGATACGAGACCGTGAAGGTGACTTATCTTCAACTGAATTACAAAAAATCGAAACACCTATCCTACTCATTTGGGGTGAAAAAGACCGCGTCGTCCCTGTACATGTAGGTCATCGTCTACACAAAGATTTACCGAATTCAAAATTTATTTCTTATGAAAATACAGGACATTTACTACCTGAAGAAAAGCCTGAACATGTTTATGAAGAAATTATCGCTTTTTCCGCGCAATAAAATGAAACTTTAATCAGCCCCTACCTAACTTCTTTGCTTCCGCTGAATTTTGAGGTCGGGGTCTTACTGCCCGGAAAATAGCGGGATAATATAAAAAAGGCTGTCGGAAATTCCGACAGCCTACAATGAACAACTTCCGCCTTCTTTTATTACAAGTAATTCCACAGCTAATTTCTCACATTTTTCAAGCGCAGGTACTTCCTCAAAAGACATAAAGTATATATGTTGAATCTTCTTTGCGATGTATTTTGGATCGTCAAACACACTTATGACGTTCACAACATCGCTCGCTTCTGTTTCATAAAACTCCGGTCCCATTTGAAACGGATCCCAATTCTTCACAACCTCTATCATCTTTTCATATGTACCCATTCGCTTCCCGCCTTTTCACTTTTTAATACTTTTCTTTATCCTATCACATCAGCTATTCTATAAGAAGAGAGAGAACTTTCATAACTTATTGGTTTTACAGAAGAAGGGAGCAAACTTATGCAACTATTTCATAAAGCAATCAATCGACGTGGAACGCATAGTATAAAATGGGATACATATAAAAACGAAGAACTTATCCATGCTTGGATTGCTGATATGGATTTTGAAGTACCAAAACCAATTCAAACTGCCTTAAAACAACGAATCGAACATCCGATTTTTGGCTATACACTTCCTCCCGAAAATATTGGGAATATTATTTGTAACTGGACAAAACAACAATACGACTGGGATATTCAAAAAGAATGGATTGTCTTTAGCGCCGGAATCGTTCCAGCTCTTAGTACGAGCATACAGGCTTTCACAAAAGAAAACGAATCCGTTCTCGTACAACCACCTATTTATCCTCCATTTTTCGAAATGGTCACAACAAACAACAGACAGTTATACGTGAGTCCATTACAGAAACAAAATGATACATATGTGATAGACTTCCAGCATTTAGAAAAGCAGTTTCAGCAAGGCATCAAACTCATGCTTCTTTGTAGCCCTCATAACCCAATCGGGCGCGTTTGGACGAAAGAGGAACTTTTGCAGCTCGGATCGTTATGTACTAAATATAACGTAATCGTTGTGGCGGATGAAATTCATTCCGATATTATTTACGCAGATCATACACATACACCGTTCGCTTCTTTATCTGAAGAATTAGCAGCTCGCACGATTACTTGTATGGCTCCAAGTAAAACATTTAATATCGCTGGATTACAAGCATCAATTATTATCATTCCAAATGAAAAACTCCGTCAAGCCTTTACATCTATCCAATATAGACAAGGCTTCCACGGATTAAATATCTTCGCTTATACAGCGATGCAAAGTGCCTATACAGAATGTAATGATTGGCTAAACGAAATTCGATTATATATAGAAGATAATGCTCAATTTGCTTGGGAATATATTAAAACTCACATACCTGCTCTTTCCGTAACGAAGCCAGAAGGTAGCTTTTTATTATGGATTGATTGTTCTCGTCTAAAGCTTTCTCAAAACGAGCGTACTGCATTACTTGAGGAAAAAGGAAAAATCATTGTTGAACCTGGTGAGAAATACGGGTTAGGTGGCGAAGAACATATTCGAATTAATATCGGCTGTCCACGATCTGTTTTAGAAGAAATTTTAAACAGACTGCGTCATACGTTTTCATAATAAGAAAGGAGTCTGTCCCCCTAATCATTCTTGGACAGACTCCTTTGTAATATTTTGTCGGTAAGTCGATATATTTCAAGTTACGGTCGATATATTCCAATAATCGCCGATATAATTTGAGTTACAGTCGATATATTCCAATAATCGCTGATATATTTTCAATTACATTTCACAAAGAAAGCTACCATTCACGGTAGCTTTTACTTTTTCTTCATATCCGATGCTTTTTTTACAATTACGCCACAAGCAATTCGATCCCCTGATTTACCTGTCGGTTGAGTCATACCATCATCAGGGTTTTCTGTAATAATAATAGACGCTCCATCTTTTCTATGAATCGTCGTTTTTCCTTCTTCAAGTGTGATGTGAGGTGCATCGATTTCCGCTTTAATCTTTCCAGAACCATCTGCAACTACGTTCGGTAAATCACCGTTTTCTGCACCCTTCGGATTAAGAAGACCATGTTTTTTATCATCAGGATTAAAATGATTCCCGGATGATTCAAAACGAGGTGCCTTACACTCTCCAATTTCATGTACATGTAGTCCGTGTGGTCCTGGCGTGAAACCTTCTCCTTTAATCGTAATTTTCACGCCACTTGTTTGCTGCACTACTTTCGCAGTCCCTACTTCATCTCCTGAAGCATTATGTAATTTCACTTCAATTTCTTTCGGCTTTCCTTGGTCACAACCTGCCATCAGAAATAATAAACAACAACTGAAAAAAAGCCGTTTCTTCATTTTATTCCCTCCAAAATATATTCTGCCCTTAGATTGTCCGAGCATAGAGGGAAACATACAAAAATGCATTACTGTTTCTTTTCAGCTAATAGTTTTTCTTCAACTTTCTGCAATCGCTCTGCTTCTCTTTTTGATACACGAATAAACATACGCCATGTGGCAATAGCACCGATAATAAATAGAACGCAAACAATCCCTGGAATAATATATTCTGTTTTATCTTCCGGAAAATATAAAGGCATCATATAGAACACTCCTTATTATAGGATTTATAAAACATCAGAATTTTCTGTTATATCATTTTAAATTATAGTGGAACCTATCCATATTCTCAAGGGGCGTTCTGAAAGCAAATGATTTCTTTGACTCCTTCTCCTACTTTCCTTACTATAAACTTGAGGTGAAAAATATGAGAGAAACATTTGAAATTGGCGAAATCGTTACTGGTATTTATAAAACAGGAAAATACATCGGCGAAGTTACAAATAGCCGCCCTGGCAGTTACGTCGTAAAAGTATTAGCTGTTTTAAAACATCCGGTGCAAGGTGACTTACATAACGTAAAACAAGCTAACGTACCATTTTTCCATGAAAGACGCGCTTTAGCTTTCCGTGAACAGACGAACATTCCAGAGCAAATGGTGAAAAAATATGAAGGAGAAATTCCGGATTATACCGAGTCACTAAAATTAGCATTAGAAACTCAAATGAATTCATTTTCTGAAGATGATTCACCTTTTGCAGAGCGTAGTCTAGAAACATTACAACAGTTAAAGAAAGACTACAAACTCTAAAAAACAAAACGACCAAATTACATAATGTGCAATTTGGTCGTTACTGTGTGCTCACTTTCTTTAACACTTTTGAAAAATCAACGAGTTCTCCTAATGTTGGAGGTGCTGGCTTTACTAAATACTCTTTATCTTTTTCTACTAGTTTAAAAATATTGTACGTCGTCATCGCATCATCAAGCGCACAATGATGCTTCCCTGTCCCTACTTTTCCATACGCCTCAATTGCTTTCCATAATCCTGTTTGATTTCTTTCTCCAAAAAACTTCTTATACTCAAGCGATAAATCACGACACTGTCCGAAGAATGGAAAAGCTATCCCTGCCATTTCACAATTATGTTTCAGCACTTTCATATCCATATTTCCCCACGTTACAATTGTCGGTTTACATTTCGTTTCGTATTCTGCAAGCTTCTTAACGAGTTCAGGAAATGAAATCCCTTTATCCACGACTTCTTGTTTTATTCCTAAAAACTTCTTACATCGATCCGTTAAAGAAGGAAATGTTTTCGGCCTGACATGTGATGAATACGTATCTTCTACCTTACAGCCAGCAACTGAAACGAGTCCTACCTCAATAATCTCTGGAAAAAATCCTTTCGGTTTCTTTCTATGCTGGGGCATCGTAAACTCAAAGTCTAAAAATAAAAATCGTTGTTCATCCATACGATCCCTTCCTTATCATTTTTGTCATTCCTTTCTATTTGACACTCCTACACGAACAAGCTCGAATGCTAATTCCATTTTAAATATTCAGATTGGATGTATCTTATATATATGTCAAATGCCCACAAATATTTTAAAAAATAAGAAAAAATGACCTATGCAGAAAATATGACAAAATCTCTCCTTTCATTTACATCCGCAGTTTTTCTACTTTATAATGACGTTATGTGTGTTTCATCTAGTTAATATTTGACACACTAAGAAAAATGAATGAAAGGAGATGAGATTTTTGCACGAAACAACGCAAGAACTCGCTAACTGGCAGTATTATTTTGCTATCGCAGTCTTTTTAATTACATATGCCATTATTATTTCTGAAAAAATTAATCGCGCTGTCATCGCACTTCTCGGTGCAGCATTCATGGTAATTGTGGGGGTCGTCGATTTACATAACGCCTTTACGAAACATATTGAATGGGGAACGATTACGCTACTCATCGGTATGATGATTTTGGTGAACATTACGAGTAAATCAGGTGTTTTCCAATACGTTGCCATTAAAGCAGCAAAAGGGGCACAAGGAAATCCAATTAAAATTTTAATTTCCCTTTCCCTACTTACCGCGCTTGGCTCCGCATTTTTAGATAACGTTACAACTGTACTTCTTGTTGTTCCAGTTACTTTATCTATTACTCGCATACTGCAAGTAAATCCTGTTCCTTATTTACTTTCTGAAATTATTTTTTCAAATATTGGAGGAACAGCAACATTAATTGGTGATCCACCTAACATTATGATTGGTTCTGCAAATAAGCATTTAGACTTCAATGCTTTCCTATTGAATCTAGCACCAATCGTAATTATTATTATTGCAGTTACAGCAACAATACTTTACTTTATGTACCGTAAACAATTAATTGCCGATCCTGTACAAGTTAAAAAATTAATGAGCTTAGATGAAAAACAATACATTAAAGATCCAGTATTAATGAAAAAATCTTTAACGGTACTTGGACTTACAATTGTAGGTTTCATGACTCATTCTATTTTCCATATTGATGCCGCTATTATCGCCTTAACTGGTGCTACTGTACTTATGTTAATTGGTGTGAAAGAACATGAAATTGAAGAGGTATTCGCAAGTGTAGAATGGGTAACAATCTTCTTCTTCGCAGGGCTATTCGTACTTGTTGGAGGACTTATCGATATCGGTCTTATCAAAATGTTAGCTCAAAAAGTAATTGGTATAACAGGCGGAGATATTTCTTACGCATCCATCCTTATTTTATGGGTATCTGGTATCGCCTCTGCAACAATTGATAACATCCCATTCGTTGCAACAATGATTCCACTTATTAACGATATGGCAGTTGGGCTAGGCTTATCACCATCTGACGCACAAATCGATGTATTATGGTGGGCATTAGCACTAGGTGCTTGTCTGGGCGGAAACGGAACATTAATCGGAGCTTCTGCTAACGTAATCGTTGCAGGTATCGCGAGCCGCGAAGGACATAAATTTAGTTACATGGACTTCCTAAAAGTCGGTTTCCCAATTATGATCGTTTCATTAATCATTTCTCACATTTATATTTATTTACGCTATCTTATGTAGTAAAAAAAGCGCTCTGATAATCAGGGCGCTTTTTTACTTATATCTAAAATATATCGACTTATCAACAAAAAAGAAAAATCTACTCTTTATATCTCACCGGTTCATTTCGAATGATAAATAAATGAATCGGTAAGAACACTGAAAATGTGATTACATGAATAATCGTAAATAATATAGAGTTCGTTCCGTATCTGTCTAAAATAGCGTAGATAAGATAAATGGACAATACAATCGATACAGCTGTTGCTAGTAAACTTATAATTGGTACGAAATTAAAAATAAAACATGCAACGTATATACCGAATACTTTCCACCCTGCTTCTTCTTTCAAAAAATCTGGTAATTTATCTTTCGCTAAGTCACCCCATGTCTTACTATTCAAAAACGGAATAAACGCAAGCACCCCGTCCGTTGCACCATCATTTTTCGCCATCGAATAAAGTGCAAAAGCCGTTAACAAATATGAAATAATTGCCCAAATCAATATAACAAGAATAAACGCAAAACTAAGAGCAAAGAAACCTGCTAATACGCCTTGATCCTCCATCTTATCCTCTCCTCTCTACTTTCAACATATTTCATTACATTGCAAGTTATGTTTTAAAATTTATCCAAACTCTTTGTATAATAAGAGAAGAAAGAGAATAAGAGAGGAGCAACACTTATGCATCCATTTGTAAAAGCATTACAAGAGCATTTCACAGCTCATCAAAATCCTGAAAAAGCAGAACCTATGGCTCGTTATATGAAAAATCACTTCCTATTTCTAGGTATTCAAACACCGGAAAGACGCCAATTATTAAAAGACATCATTCAAATACATACTCTCCCAGATCAAAAAGACTTCCAAATTATCATACGTGAGCTTTGGGACTTACCAGAACGTGAATTCCAAGCGGCCGCACTTGATATTATGCAAAAATATAAAAAGCATATAAACGAAACTCATATCCCCTTCTTAGAAGAACTGATTGTCACAAAATCTTGGTGGGACTCTGTCGATAGCATCGTCCCTACATTTTTAGGCGATATCTTTTTAAAACATCCAGAATTAATTTCTGCCTATATTCCAAAATGGATTGCATCAGATAACATATGGTTACAACGTGCCGCTATTTTATTCCAACTAAAATATAAACAAAAGATGGATGAAGAACTTCTTTTCTGGATTATTGGACAACTACATTCTTCAAAAGAATTTTTCATTCAAAAAGCGATTGGCTGGGTCCTTCGTGAATATGCAAAAACAAATCCGGATGTAGTTTGGGAATACGTTCAAAACAATGAGCTCGCTCCATTAAGTAAGCGTGAAGCAATTAAGCATATTAAGCAAAATTACGGAATAAATAATGAAAAAATAGGCGAGACTCTATCATAGATAGACGCGTTCCTCTATTGAGATTTAAAAAAGAACGTGTTAGAATATGTTCATTATTATTAATATAAGTAGCGATGACGGACTTATAAGTACTTGCATAAAAAGCGATTCAGGGATAGTGAAAGCCTGAAGCCGCAAGGAAACGGCAGTCCCGAGCAATACATGATAAAGTGGATGCACCTTTTGTGTATCAACTAGGGTGGAACCGCGGGCAAACGCTCGTCCCTAGGCAAATAAGCCTTGGGATGAGCGTTTTTTTATGTTCTTTTTAGCATATACTGCTCGTTTCCAAAGTATCAGAGTATGTCATCGCCAATACGTTAACTTTCAAAAGGAGGATTTTCTTATGTATTCAATGGAACAAGTTGTAAACTTAGCGAAACATCGCGGTTTTGTTTTCCCTGGTTCTGAAATTTACGGTGGTCTTGCAAACACTTGGGATTACGGTCCACTTGGAATCGAATTAAAAAATAACGTTAAAAAAGCTTGGTGGAAAAAATTCATTCAAGAATCTCCACACAACGTTGGTTTAGACGCAGCTATTTTAATGAACCCTAAAACTTGGATCGCTTCTGGTCACGTTGGTAACTTCAACGATCCAATGATTGACTGTAAAAAATGTAAAGCTCGTCACCGTGCTGACAAATTAATTGAGGATGCTTTAGATGCAAAAGGCATCGAAATGGTTGTTGACGGTCTTACTTTCGACCAAATGGCTGACTTAATGAAAGAACATGAAGTAAAATGTCCTGATTGCGGTAGTGAAGAATTCACTGAAATCCGTCAGTTCAACTTAATGTTCAAAACATTCCAAGGTGTTACAGAGTCTAGCACAAACGAAATCTTCCTTCGTCCTGAAACAGCACAAGGTATTTTCGTAAACTTCAAAAACGTTCAACGCTCTATGCGTAAAAAGCTTCCATTTGGTATCGGCCAAATCGGTAAGAGTTTCCGTAACGAAATCACGCCTGGTAACTTCACATTCCGTACACGTGAATTCGAACAAATGGAACTTGAATTCTTCTGTAAGCCTGGTGAAGATTTAGAGTGGTTTGCATTCTGGCGTGAAACTTGTAAAAACTGGTTACTTTCACTTGGTATGTCTGAAGAGAGCATGCGTCTTCGTGACCACGGTGAAGAAGAATTATCTCACTACAGTAATGCAACAACTGACATTGAATTCAAATTCCCATTCGGTTGGGGCGAACTTTGGGGCGTTGCATCTCGTACAGACTTCGACTTAAAACGTCACATGGAACATTCAAACGAAGACTTTAACTATATTGATCCACAAACGAATGAGCGTTACGTGCCATACTGCATCGAGCCATCTTTAGGCGCAGACCGCGTAACATTAGCATTCTTATGTGATGCATATGAAGAAGAGCAATTAGAAAACGATTCTCGTACAGTTCTTCGTTTCCACCCTGCTTTAGCACCATACAAAGCAGCTATCTTACCCTTATCTAAGTAGCTATCTGAAGGTGCTTCTGAAGTATTCGCAGAATTAGCTAAAGACTTCATGGTAGACTTTGATGAAACTGGTTCTATCGGTAAACGTTCCCGTCGTCAAGACGAAATCGGTACACCATTCTGTATCACATACGACTTCGACTCAGTTGAAGACAAAGCTGTTACAGTACGTGACCGTGACACAATGGCCCAAGTTCGTATGCCAATTAGCGAACTAAAAGGTTTTTTAGAGAAGAAAATCCAGTTCTAATTATAAGAAAAAGAGGCTGCTCGTAAGAGCGCCTCTTTTTTACTTTTCACGTTTTTCTTTAATTGCTACTGTACATCTTGATATACATAGTAAATCATCATTTTCATCAATAATACGAACATCCCAAACCATTGTCGATTGTCCTCTATGTATCGGTGTTCCGATCGCCGTTACAATTCCATCTTTCTTTGAGCGAATGTGGTTTGCATTAATTTCTAATCCGAAACAAATACATTTTTCTTGATCAATTAAATTATATGAACCAACACTTGCCACTGTTTCCGCTAATGCAACCGATGCACCTCCATGTAAAAATCCAAACGGTTGATGCGTACGCTCATCAACAGGCATCGTAGCAACTACCTTATCTTCTGTCATCTCTAACAACTCAATTCCAAGTGAATCCATTAAAGTTTTTGCCATATCGCTTCCCCCTTCTCTTACTTTAATTAAATGTATAATTTTACCTATTTATTTTCAAACTACTTATAACACTTATATAAGGAGGCTTCACCTAAATGAAACAGAAATTTTGTATATTACTGCTTATGTTCTCCTTGCTGACTATTGTACCAAATTGTGCAATAACAGCCAAAGCATCTAACCTGACAATCGATGTTAAGACTGTAACGCAAAAAGGTAAGAAACCTTATATAGAATATCAAATAAATAGGCCTTCTTTTCACAACTTTTCTGATTCTAAATTTCAAAATAAACTCAATTTATACTACAAAAAATCCACTGACAAATTTAAAAACAAATTAGAAAAAGAAGCAAAAAAATATTATAAAGAGACAGCAGGATCTAGTACACCCTTTCATCCGTACGTAGCAAATGTTGATTATAAAGTCTCTTTAAACAAACCACCTTTTCTTAGCCTATATGTGAATTACTATCAATATACTGGCGGAGCACACGGTCTTTATACGTGGAAGGCAAATACATTTGATTTAAACGAAAAAAAGGTGCTGCACTTAGACGATTTATTTCAACAAAAGGATAAATATAAAGATGTAATCCGTGCAGAGATTGTACGACAAATTAAACAAAATGAAAGTATTTATTTTCCTGATGCAACTGAAAAAGTAATGAGTATGAAAAAATTTCACTTCTTTTTAGAGCCAGACAATCTCGTCATTTATTTCCCTTTATATGAGATTGCTCCCTATTCAAGTGGAATTCCGCAATTTCGTATTCCATATACGTTGCTAAGAGACTATTTAAAGCCTTCTTATCAAAATATTTTGATTGACAACAAGTAAATATTTTCGCTACGATAATGTTAACCTAAAAACAACAGGAGGTTAACATTATGAGAAGGTTTCATGTTTTAGATTTAGCATTAGCTGCCATGTTCGTTGCTCTTATGGCCATCGGTGCAAATATTGTATCTTGGGCACCTCTTCTTACAAGTAGCAGGCATCCCATTATCTATGCAACCATTTTTCGCAATTTTAGCAAGTCTTCTTTTTGGAAATAGACTTGGTGCCTTATCCATGACTGTATATATGCTCGTTGGCTTAGCCGGCGCACCAATCTTCGCTAACTTCAAAGCTGGATTTGGAGCACTTTTAGATCCTACTGGTGGTTTTATTATCGCATTTATTATCGTTGCTTACGTATCAGGAAAACTAGTAGAACAAAAAGAAAGACCCACTTTCATTACATTTGCAATTGCCTCTTTCACTGGAATTATTTTAACTTATATAATCGGTACTACTTACATGTACGGAGCAGTCAATCTCTTTATGGGCGGTAATATGAGCTATAAAGCTGCTTGGATGATTATGATGTGGTTTGCAGTAAAAGATATTGCATTTACAATTATCGGTGCTATTATCGCACCTCGCATATACTATGCTGTGCGTCGCTCTGCTTATCAGCATTCTCATTCGACGATTTCATAATAAAAAAGAGTTATTGCAGCTTGCTGCAATAACTCTTTTTTATATTAAGACTCTTGATTCGCTTGTTCTTCTAAAATTTTCTTCATCATTGCAACCATGTCATCACGCAATTCTGGGTGTTGCAGGGCCATTTCAATTGTCGTTTGAACGAATCCTAGCTTTTCACCTACGTCGTAGCGCTTTCCTTCGAAATCGTAAGCAAATACACGTTGGATTTCATTTAAGCTTTGGATTGCATCTGTTAATTGAATTTCACCACCAGCACCGACATGTTGCTGTTCTAAGAACATAAAGATTTCAGGCGTTAAAATGTAACGGCCCATAATTGCTAAGTTTGAAGGAGCTGTACCTTGTGCTGGTTTCTCAACGAAATTGCGAACTTGGTAACGACGACCTTCTTGTTCTAATGGATCGATAATTCCATAGCGATGTGTTTCCGACTCTGGAACAGTTTGTACACCAATAACAGAAGAAAGTGTTTTTTCATACTCATCCATTAATTGACGTAAACACGGTTTCTCAGCTTGGACAATATCATCACCTAGTAACACTGCAAACGGCTCATCACCAATGAATTTACGCGCACACCAAACAGCATGTCCTAGTCCCTTCGGCTCTTTTTGACGGATGTAATGAATATCTACCATTTTTGAAGAAGCTTGTACTTTTTCAAGCAACTCATATTTTTTCTTCTCTAATAAGTTTTGTTCTAGTTCAAATGCGTTATCAAAATGATCTTCGATAGAGCGCTTTGTTTTACCAGTAACGATAATAATATCTTCGATACCCGATTTCACTGCTTCTTCTACAATGTATTGGATCGTTGGTTTATCTACTATCGGTAACATTTCTTTCGGCATTGCTTTCGTAGCTGGTAAAAAACGTGTTCCTAATCCAGCTGCTGGGATTATCGCTTTTCTTACTTTTTTCATCACAAAATACCCTCTCTCCTGTCGGAATCAATAGCAAGCATTCCCTACATAAAACAAATAGGAGATTTCGCTCCCTTTTGTTCCTTACTACTTAAAATTACTTTGTATTATAAACGATTCATAATGTCTTCTTTAATAGTAAGTAACTTTTGTTCACTATTTTGTAAAGAACTATCTTTTACACCAAAGTAAAACTTAATCTTCGGCTCAGTTCCAGATGGACGTAGGCAGAACCATGAACCATCCTCTAATTGATATTTTAACACATTTGATTTCGGTAAGTGAATCTCTTCTTTATGTCCATCTTGTAAAGATGTAACGATGCTTGCTTTATAGTCTTCCACTGCTACGACTGTTAAGCCAGCTACTTCTTTCGGCGGATTCTCACGGAACGTTGCCATCATCTCTTGGATTTTTTCAGCTCCATCTTTTCCTTTTAACGTTAACGATACAAGGTCTTCACGGAAGAAACCGTACTTCTCAAATACTTCTAATAGACCGTCATATAACGTTTTCCCTTGTGATTTATAGTATGCAGCTACTTCACATGCAAATAGAACAGATTGTACTGCATCTTTATCACGGCAGAATGGGCGGATTAAATAACCATAGCTTTCCTCATAACCGAATTGGAATTCATATTGTCCACTTTCTTCATACTGTCTAATTTTCTCACCGATAAATTTAAATCCAGTTAACGTATCAATTGTATCTAAACCGTATGCTTTTGCAATTGTACGACCAATTTCAGACGTTACGATTGTTTTTAATACGACACCGTTCTCTGGAAGCGTTCCGTTTTCTTTCTTTTGAGATAGTAAGTAATCAAGCATTAATGCACCTGTTTGGTTTCCTGTTAATACTTGGAACTCACCATTATGATTACGCACTGCTACACCTAGACGATCTGCGTCAGGATCAGTTGCGATTAATACATCTGCACCTACCTTTTCACCATCACGAATGGCATACTCAAACGCTGCGTGCTCTTCTGGGTTCGGTGATTTTACTGTAGAGAAGTTTGGATCTGGTAACTCTTGCTCTTTTACAACTGTTACATCTGTAAATCCAACTTCTTTTAAACCACGGCGTACAGAAATATTTGATGTTCCGTGCAATGGTGTAAAGACGATTTTTAAGTCTTTGCCGACCTTTTGCACCATTTCTTTATTAATGATGACATTGTTCAATTCTGCAGCATATGCATCATCTACTTCTTGTCCAATAATATGTAATAAACCGTCAGCTTTTAATTGCTCTACATCAGCGACTTCAACTGTTAATTCATCTTCTACTGCATTTACGTAGCTAATTAACTCATCTGCCTCTTTTGGAGGTAACTGTCCACCATCTTCACCGTATACTTTGTATCCGTTATATTCAGGCGGATTATGGCTTGCCGTAAGAACGATTCCACTTACTGTATGTAAATGACGAACTGCGAAAGAAAGTACTGGCGTTGGACGTAAGCTTTCAAACACATATGTTGTGATACCGCGTGCCCCAAGTGTAGCAGCAACTTCCATTGCAAACTCAGGTGATTTATGACGAGAATCATAGGCTACAACAACACCGCGTTTTTTCGCTTCCTCACCTAATTTTTCAATAAAGCTTGCTAATCCTTTTGTTGCTTTACGAACTGTATATACGTTTAAACGGTTCGTACCAGCACCAAGTTCACCACGCATACCACCTGTGCCAAACTCTAGATTTTTATAAAAGCTATCCTCGATTTTCTTCTCATCTTGCTTCATATTTTCTAGCTGTTCTTTTAATTCTGCATCTAATTGTGCGTAAGAAAGCCAGCGACTAAATTCTTGTTTCCAATTCATTCTTCTCTCTCCTCTCGCTCGTCATACCTTTATTATATGAAAAAAACATGCTGTATCTCAATATTTTATAAAATCTAGCAGGATTTTACTAGGAATATTTGTATACACTATTGTTAAATACTCCACTAAAGGGAATGAGGATTATGCACGAATGGGGCTTGTCAGAAGAGCTCAAAATACAAACAAAGCAAATGATTGAAATTGCTGAAAAAGAACTATCGATTATGAGGAACGCAATCGATAAAGAAGACGAATGTATTTTATGCAAAATGGAAGATATTCATCATATGTTAGCAAATGTACAAACATTGGCAGCTACATACTATATTCAGGCATATTTATCACCTTATACGGAAAGTTCATCTTTTATTACGACAGCTATCCAACACTTAAGCGCCAGAAAACATGGTGCTCTTATCGTTGTGGAAAGAAACGAGACGCTTGAAGCTCTCATTCAAACTGGAACGACATTAAACGCTCATTTAACTGCACCATTACTCGAATCAATATTTTATCCAGGTAACCCTCTTCATGACGGTGCCGTTCTCGTAAAAAATAATCATATTGTCTCAGCTGCTAATATTCTTCCTTTAACGAAAAGTACAGAAGTTGATCCTGAGCTAGGAACACGTCACAGAGCTGCAATTGGCTTATCAGAAAAGAGTGATGCACTTATATTAGTTGTCTCTGAAGAAACGGGCCGTACTTCTTTTGCTTTAAACGGGATTTTGTATACGATTTCTTTATAAAGTGAAACTTTAATCAGCCCTCACCAATCGGGCTTTTACCAACAACCCCACCTAACTGCTTTGCTTTCGCTGAATTTTGGGGTGCGAGTCTTACTACCCGGCAAATAGCGGGGTAAACAAACCTATAAAAAGAAGACTGTTCCAAAATATTGGAACAGTCTTCACTTATACTCTTATTCTTCTCCGAAGCGCTCCACAAGTGTTGCAAGTGTACGTACCATTGCACCAGTTGCTCCAGCTGGACCTAAGTCGTGCGCGCCTTTTGTTTCTGATGTTCCAGCGATATCTAAGTGTACCCACGGTGTATCTTCAGCGAATTCGCCTAAGAATGTACCTGCCATAACCGCATGTCCTTCACGGCCTGGTGAGTTATTTAAATCAGCAAACTTACTGTTTCGAACGCGTTCTTTATCACGATCAAAAATCGGTAGTTGCCAAATTGGCTCATCTGTTTCCATAGAAGCCTCTAGCACTTGCTCAAATAACTCTTCATTATTTGTCATTGCGCCTGTCGTATAGTTTCCAAGTGCAACAATTACACCGCCTGTTAATGTTGCAACATCAACAAGGTAGTTTGCACCAAGTTTTTTCGCATACGTAATACCGTCAGCTAAAGCTAGACGACCTTCTGCATCCGTATTTAATACTTCAATTGTTTTTCCGCTCATAGATGTGATTACATCGTCTGGCTTAAATGCCGTACCACTTACAACGTTATCAGTTGAAGGAATAACAGCGATCACATTTTGTTCTGGGCGAAGTTCACCGATAATTTCCATCGCACCTAATACAGCAGCTGCACCGCCCATATCACCTTTCATACCAACCATGCCTTCACGTGGTTTTAAAGAATAACCACCTGTATCGTATGTAATACCTTTTCCAACGAACCCAATGACATCTTTCCACTCTTCTTTTCCCTTATAAATAAGAGCGATCATTTTTGGTGGCTCTACACTACCTTGGTTTACTGCAAGTAACGCACCCATACCAAGATCTTCCATCTCTTCTTTCTCAAGAACTTTATAGTCCATATCATACTTCTCCGCTAATTCAACAGCATACTCAGCAAGCTTTGTCGCTGTTAATACGTTTGGCGGCATATTTACAAGTGTACGAGCTGAATTTGTTGCACGTCCATGTACGTAGCCAACTGTTAATGCGGCTTCAATTTCTTGTGCATCTTCCGATGTAATAGCCATGAACTTCTCTAACTCTACACGATCCTTTTTATCTGATTTATACGTTTGTAATTCATATGTACCAAGGCCTTGTACCTCTGCTGCAATATGAGCGACATCAATCGCGTCTAATTTCTCTGTTACGAAAGAATCAAGTAAGATTGCTGCATCTTGTACTTTTGCTGCTTGCAGTGTTTTAAATGCCTTACCAAGAGCCGCACGTAACGTTTCTGTCGTGTAAGACTCTTTCTTGCCTAAACCAACAAAGTAATAACGTTTCACATTTGTTTTTCCTAAGCTATGCACTTTCGAAATGGCCTTTTTCTTCGTAGATAATTCTTTCTCTTCTAGTAAAACTTGTAATTGTCCTTCAAACGCTTTGTCCAGTTCTTGTACAAAACTACTCATTTTCTCTTCTTCAAATAAAGCAACAATTACTGCTTCATGACCTGCTAATTCTTTTTGTACTTGAAACATGTTCAGACCCCCTAAATTTCTCTACCACCATTATAACTTTATTTTCGATAAAATGCGACAATTCTAACTACAGTTATATGACGTGTAAAATCCCCTCTATTATGAAATAAGCCAAGAAAAAAAGTCTAGCGTAATTACGACTAGACTATCTTTGTTTTAAATATTGACCACGAAACACTTGCATCGTTTCGTCTTGATTTAACATCGTTAACTCTTCTTCTGTAAACTTACCATTTCCTACTTTTACTACGTACACATTTACTTTTTTCTTACCCCATTGGCTATAAACATCTTTCACCGTATCATAATATAGATCAAGACGGTTTCCTTTTATTGCACCGCCCTTATCAGCTACTACACCATATCCATAACCTGGTACGAATAGAATCGTTCCAATCGGAAATACGCGTAAGTCCGCAGCGATTGTGGAATATAAATCCCTTTTCACTTTAACACCTGAATATGTAATACCATACTCTGGATGTCCCGGCCTCTTACCAGTTGACTCAATCCCCGATGTATAACCTGTTGCAGTCATTTCAATTGAACGATATTTAGACCAGTCGTTTGCCTGCTCTAAAGCATTTATCACTTCTTTACTCGGAGCAACATTTCTCTTAACTTCTGCTGCATGTACTTCTTTTGCACTCGTTCCCTCATACTTCTTTACAATCTCTAATAAAGAAACTCCTGTGAAAGCATTCCATGTTACGCATAATGCAATTGCAAGTAAACAAGTCATCATAATGCGAATACAATATCGTTTTAACATTTTTATATTCCACACTCCTTCATCGTTAATCATTCCCTATACCATGAAGGAATATGCAAAAAAATAATCTCCAACTTAATTGGAGATTAAAACATTTGATATCCGCTTTTCCGAAGTTTCTTGATTACGACTCCTGCTAAAGCAGCCCCTACTAATCCAGTAGATAGAATAAATACGTCTGCTTGTCCTAAGTGCGATACACTTGTCCCAAATGAAGAAAATGTTTCTTTCGGTTTTGAAAAATAATCCCACATACTCGCTTTATTAATAATAAGCATACAAACAATCGGATACACAATAACCATTACCCAAGTAGCTCGCAAAATCATGTTGAGTAAAAATCCAATTCCAAAGAACAAAATAAAGAATAACATCATTGAAATAAGTAGTACCGGTATACTCACTCTTTTCCCCTCTCCTTCGCACGTGCCGTAAATACGTGATAAGCTGTATAACCAAATGGTTCGCCTGGATTTAATGTTTTGTCCACTTCAAGATGTAGTTCTGATCTTCCTTCTAACAAATATTTAATAAGCACAGACGTATTCGGATCGTCTACAATCTTATCCGGATGTAAGAACGCCACTTCAGACAATTCTTTCTCCTGTATAATAATATTTTCTCCTTCAGGCTCCAAAAGAAAAATAATCATATTATCACTAATCTCATTACGAATAACACCCGATCGAACACCAATGATCCCCTTCACATGAGCGACAATGCCTGTCTCTTCTAACACTTCGCGTTTCACAGCTTCATCAACCGTCTCACCTTCATTTACAAAACCAGCCGGTAAAGACCATTTCCCTTTTAATCCACTGTATTTCTTCTTAACAAATAGCCACCTACCATCTTTTGTAGCTACTAAACCACTAACAGCTAGCCATACCTTCCCTCGTTTCTCCATGATGTAATAACCTCCTCTTTCAGAACGGACAGAATATTCTTTCTTTTTATATTATACTATATTTTTAATATGAAAAAAGCAGAAACAACTCTTAGCCGTTTCTGCTTTTTCTACTATATATTAAAAGAACTTTAATTTACCTTTTTTAAGAACTAATAAAGGTCCACCTAATAAGAATAGGTAACGGTTATCGATTACTTTCTTCATGAAGGAAGCTTTCCAACCTGTTAACTTTTTACCCATAACAACGCCCATTGCATCGTCATGACCTAAAGAACATACAGATCCTTTATTATCAAATGCGAATTTTTTCATTTCACCTTTACCACGAACTAATACAGTTAAGTTGTGTGCAATATTGTAACCTTGTTGAATTGCAATTTGTGCTGTTGGTGGGTATGGACGGTTAATTTCTTCATTAATGATTAACGCTGCGTCACCAACCATAAATACATCTTCGTATCCTGGAGCATGCATGTACTCATCAACTTTTACACGTCCGCGCATTGCTTCAAATCCAGACTCTTCCACAATACCGTTACCACGAACACCTGCAGCCCAAACTACTGTTTCAGACTTAATTAATTCAGTGTCATCGCCATTCGCAACGATAATACCTTCTTCAGTTGCTTCTTTAATTGCTGTACCGATGCGGAATTCTACACCTTTTTTCTCAAGTTGTTTTACAGCGTATTCTACTAACGCTGGATCGAAACCTGGAAGTGCTGTTGGAGCAGCTTCTACACAGATGATACGTGCTTTTTCACGTGGTACATTGTACTCTTTGCAAAGTTCAGGAACACGGTTTGCAAGCTCACCTACGTACTCGATACCAGTAAATCCAGCACCACCAACAACGATTGTTACTAACTCATCGCGTTGTTCAGTTGCATATTTAGAGAAACTAGCTTCCATATGCTCACGAATTTCACGAGTTGCATTAATGTTAGCGATTGAGAATGCATGCTCTTTTAATCCTGTAATTCCGAATGTTTCTGATTCGAAACCAAGACCAATTACTAAGTAGTCATACTCTAACTCGCCGTCTTTTAAGATAATGCGTTTTTCAGCAGCTTTAATTTCTACTACTGTGTCTTGTACAAAGTTTACTTTATTTGTATCAATAACGTCTTGAATATCTAGACAGATTTTTTCATCTTGTAATGTACCAGCTGCGCTCTCGTGTAACCAAGTCGCTTGGTAGTGATAGCTGTTGTTGTTTACTAGCGTAATTTCAGCTTCATTTACAGATAATGCTTTTTGCAGACGAACAGTCGTAATCATCCCGCCATAACCTGCACCTAAAACTACGATTTTTGGAGTCTTCACCAAATCACAACCCTTTTCTTTATATAATAGTAATGAGAAATAATACCAAGTACTAAAAACTCTATTTGTCAAGAATGTGGAATTTATCACATTCTATATCATAACAAAACGCAGTCAAAAAATCGTACGAATTTTGTCATAGAAATTTAACATAATACTTCCCTATATTAGTCGGTTTTATTCCAGAATTCAAGCGTCTGGAGAATTATCAATATTTTAAAATAACATAGCGTTTTCAAGGGTTTTTTAGACTTTTTTTCATGTATTTTCCTTTCTGTATATTTTATACAATAAAAAAGAACCTATGCGAAAACTTACACACAATTCAGTCGTTTTCAGAAGTATTATGAACTCAAATATGCTATCATTTATTTGAAAGTGTCATCATTTGCAGGATTTTCGTGTACATATGAACAATATATGAAATCAATATCAAAATTCCATCTATAGGGGGAATGAAAGTGGCAGAAAATCAAAAAGTTTACGACATAACAATTATTGGTGGTGGTCCAACAGGGCTGTTCACAGCATTTTATGGCGGTATGAGACAAGCAAGTGTAAAAATCATTGAAAGCTTACCTCAACTTGGAGGACAATTATCCGCACTCTACCCTGAAAAATACATTTATGATGTAGCTGGATTCCCAAAAGTGCGCGCACAAGAATTAGTTGATAACTTAAAAGAGCAAATGAAGAAATTTGACCCAACCGTTTGTTTAGAAGAAGCTGTCGATACGCTTGAGAAACAAGCTGACGGTATATTTAAACTTGTTACGAATAAGCAAACTCACTATTCTAAATCAGTTATTATTACTGCTGGCAATGGTGCTTTCCAACCACGCCGCTTAGAATTAGAAGGTACAGCAAAGTATGAAAAGAAAAACTTACATTATTTCGTTGATGATATGAATAAATTTGCCGGTAAGCGCGTCGTAGTATTTGGCGGCGGCGATTCAGCTGTTGATTGGACAATGATGTTAGAACCGATCGCTGAAAAAGTTACAATCGTTCATCGCCGCGATAAATTCCGTGCGCATGAACATAGCGTCGAAAACTTAATGAATTCTCGTGCAGAAGTAAGTACACCGTATGTTCCAGTTGAACTCATTGGTGATGACAAAATTGAACAAGTCGTTCTTCAGCACGTAAAAACGGAAGAAAAAGTTATCATCGATGTTGATGACGTAATTGTAAACTATGGCTTCGTTTCTTCTCTTGGCCCAATTAAAAACTGGGGCTTAGATATACAAAAAAACAGCATCCTTGTAAATTCAAAAATGGAAACAAATATTCCTGGCATTTACGCTGCTGGTGACATTTGTACATATGAAGGAAAAGTAAAACTCATTGCTTGCGGCTTCGGTGAAGCACCAACAGCAGTAAACAATGCAAAAGCTTACTTCGATCCAAATGCAAAACTTCAACCAATGCATAGCTCAAGCATGTTTTAATATGTAGAAATAAAAGCTCCTTCCATACGTGGAAGGAGCTTTTATTTTATATACCACGAAAGCACACTGAATTCGATAAACTATCGAACTCAGTGTGCTTTTCGTCTAAAAAAATTATTGTTTTCTTCTTCTACCTAATACGAATAATACTCCGCCAACTAAGAATGAAATTCCAGCACCAACTGACATCATCCATGGAGACGCTGCCCCTGTTTTCGGTAATTCTCTTTCTGTTTTTACTTGCGGCTCTTTAATTAATTTTTCCAATCTTACTTCCGGTTTCACTTCTGGCTCCTTCGGTTCTTTCGGATCTTCCGGTTTCACTTCTGGCTCCTTCGGCTCTTTCGGATCTTCTGGTTTCACTTCTGGCTCCTTCGGCTCTTTCGGATCTTCTGGTTTCACTTCTGGCTCCTTCGGTTCTTTCGGATCTTCCGGTTTCACTTCTGGCTCCTTCGGTTCTTTCGGATCTTCCGGTTTCACTTCTGGCTCCTTCGGCTCTTTCGGATCTTCTGGTTTCACTTCTGGCTCCTTCGGTTCTTTCGGATCTTCCGGTTTCACTTCTGGCTCCTTCGGTTCTTTCGGATCTTCCGGTTTCACTTCTGGTTCCTTCGGTTCTTTCGGATCTTCCGGTTTCACTTCTGGCTCCTTCGGCTCTTTCGGATCCTCCGGTTTCACTTCTGGCTCCTTCGGCTCTTTCGGATCTTCTGGTTTCACTTCTGGCTCCTTCGGCTCTTTCGGATCCTCCGGTTTCACTTCTGGCTCCTTCGGCTCTTTCGGATCTTCTGGTATCTTAAAATCTTCTTTTGTTTTCGGTAAAATTGTAACTGTAGGCTCAAGTGGCGGATTTATTTTATCGTCCACTACTGCTTTATTTGTTATCCCTTTACTCGGCGCTTCTTTTACCTTCGCGTTAAAAATAATACTACGTTCTTTCGTATCTGTAATTTCTAGATACTTGGCGATTACTTTTCCAAACTCCATTTTTAACTCTATTGGATTTGGCTCAGCCCCTTCAAATCTAATACTACCTTGCACGTATTCTAAACCGGCTGGAATTTCATCTTCTATTGTAACTACATCTAGTTTTCCGTTTTCCCCCGTATTTTTGAAGCTAATTCGGTATTCTACTTCTTCTCCTAGCTTTGGCTCTTTATTACTTACTGTAATCGCTGCTGTTAACTTACCATCTTTATATTCTGGCTTTATTTTCGCTGTCGGTTCTATAACTGGATGTTTCGGATCATCCACTTCAATAATCGCTTTATTTGTTATTTCTCCTCCAACTTTTGCTGTTTCTTTTACCTTTACTTTAAAGATGACACTTCTTTCTTTCGTATCCGTAATTTCTGGATACTTCACTGTTACTTTTCCATTCTCTACTTTAAGTTCTGTAGGCACAGGCTTATCACCTACGGCCTCCAGACTATCTTTCACATACTCTAAACCAGACGGAATTTCATCTTCAATCTTTACATCAACTAACTTCCCGCCATCTACTGTGCCGTTAAAAGTAATTCGATATTCAATTTCTTCCCCTAGCTTTGGTTCATGATTACTTACTTCTTTCCTTGCCTCTAGTTTCCCATCTTTATATTGCGGTGTGATTGGTATAAGTGACTCAACTGGCGGCGGCGTCGGATTATTATCATCAACAATCGCCTTGTTTACAATCTCTTTTCCTACTTGTACCGTCTCTTGTACTCTCACTTTAAAGATGATACTTCTTTTTTTCGTATCCGTAATTTCTGGATACTTTGCTGTTACTTTTCCATTCTCTACTTTAAGTTCCACCGGATATGGTTCCGGCCCATCAGACTTTATACTATCTTGTACGTATTCTAAACCGGCTGGAATTTCATCTTCTACCTTTACCTCAGTTAGTTTTCCGTTCTCTACCGTATTTTCAAAGCTAATTCGATATTCTACTTCTTCTCCTAACTTTGGTTCATGATTACTTACTGTTTTTTCTGCTTGTAATGCACCATCTTTATATTGAGGCTGAATAGAGATATTCGGTTGCTCTGGTGGATTTATTGTATCTTCCACAATCGCCTTGTTCACAATCTCTTCGCCTACTTTAGCTTTTTCTTTCACTTTCACTTTAAAGACGATACTTCTTTCTTTCATATCCGTAATTTCTGGATATTCCGCAAGGACGATTCCGTTTTTCACTTTCACATACAACGGTTTCGGATTCTCTCCCTCGGCTCTTTCACTACCTTCTACAAACTCTAAGCCAGTTGGTAATTCATCCTTAATCTTCACCTTCGCTACTTTTCCATGCTCTACTACGTTACGGAAAGTAATTCGATACTCTACTTCTTCTCCTAATTTTGGAGCTGGATTATTTACTGTTTTCTCAGCTTTTAGTTTTCCGTCCTTATACTCCGGCGTAATAATCGCTTCTGGTTTTTGCGGCGGATTCTTCGGATTGTCATCATCCACAATTGCCGTATTCACGATTTTCTTACCGACTTTTGCTACTTCCGTTACTTTCACTTTAAAGATAATACTACGCTCAGCTGTATCAATAATATTTTCATACTTCGCTGTAATTTTCCCAGCTTCTTCTTTTAACTCTACTGGCGCTGGCTCATTACCTTCTGATTTTAAACTATCCTTCACATACTCTAAACCAGTTGGTAATTGATCCTCAATTTTCACTTCTGCTAGTTTTCCGTTTTCTACCGTATTTTTAAAACTAATTCGGTACTCTACTTCTTCTCCTAGCTTTGGATCTTTTTTATTTACCTTTTTATCAGCTTTAACTTTACCGTCTTTATGCTGCGGGGTAATTTCTACTTCTGGTCGCTCTGGTGGATTTTTTGTATCATCAACAATTGCTTTATTTACAATTGCTTTGTCCACTTCAACAGAATCTTTCACCTTCACTTTAAAGATAATGCTTCTTTCTTTCATGTCAGTGATATTTTCATACTTCGCACTAACCTTACCAGCTTCTTCTTTCAACTCTACTGGTGCTGGCTTATCACCTTCTGCTTTTAGACTATCTTTCACATACTCTAAACCAGACGGAATTTCATCCTCAATTTTCACCTCTGCCAGTTTTCCATCTTTCACCGTATTATTAAATGAAATTCGGTATTCGATTTCTTCCCCTAGCTTCGGTTTATGATTATTCACCTTTTTATGAGTAGCAATTTTACCGTCTTTATATTGCGGTGTAATTTTTGCTGTCGGATCAATTACTGGATGGTTCGGATCATCAACATGGATAATCGCTTTATTTGTGATGTCTTTACCTATTGCAACTGAATCTTTCACCTTCACTTTAAAGACGATACTTCTTTCTTTCGTATCCATAATCTCTGAATACTTTGCCATTACCTTACCATTTTCTACTTTCAGCTCCACTGGTTTTGGCTCTTCACCTTCAGCCTTTTCGCTTCCTTCTACAAACTCTAATCCAGCTGGAATTTCATCTTCTATTTTTACCTCTGCTAGTTTTCCATCTTTCACCGTATTATTAAAAATAATTCGATATTCGATTTCCTCACCTAACTTCGGTTCATGATTACTTACTTCTTTTCTTGCCTCAATTTTCCCATCTTTATATTGTGGTGTAATCGGTACATAAGGCTCTTCTGGCAGATTCTTTGTATCATCTATAATTGCCTCATTTACGATTTCTTCTCCTACTTTTACGCTTTCTTTTACCTTCGCTTTAAAGACAATACTTCTTTCCTCTGTATCTGTAATTTCTGGATACTTTGCCATTACCTTATTATTTTTCACCTGTAGCTCTACTGGTTTCGGTTTAGAACCTTCTGCTGTGATGCTGCCTTCTACATACTCTAAACCATTTGGTAATGTATCCTTTATATTTACCTCTACTAGTTTTCCGTTTTCTACCGTGTTTTTAAAACTAATTCGGTATTCTACTTCTTCTCCTAGTTTCGGTTTATGATTATTTGCTACTTTCTGCGCAGCAATTTTACCATCTTTATATTGCGGAGTAATTTCCACACGAGGCTCTTCTGGCTCATTTTTTGTATCTACTACGATTGCTTTATTAACAATCTCCTTGCCTATTTCTGCCTCTTCTTTTACTTTCACTTTAAAAATAATACTTCTTTCTTTTGTATCCGCAATTTCTAAATACTTTGCCATTACCTTGCCGTTTTCAAATTTCAATTCTACCGGACTTGGTTTAGAACCTTCTGCTTGTAAACTGTTCTCCACGTACTCTAATCCAGCTGGAATTTCATCTTCTACTGTAACCTCTACTAGTTTTCCGTTTTCTACCGTGTTTTTAAAACTAATTCGGTATTCTACTTCTTCTCCTAATTTCGGTTTTTTATTGTTTACAAATTTCTCTGCTTTAAGCTTACCGTCTTTATATTCTGGCGTAATTGTTACTTCTGAAGTTGTTGGATCTTTTGTATCATCAACAACTACTTTATTGACAATGCCTTCACCAACCTTAAATTCTTCTTTTACTTTCGCTTTAAAGACGATACTTCTTTCTTCTGTATCCATAATTTCTGGATATTTTGCGATTACTTTTCCATCTTTCACTTTCAGTTCTACCGGATCTGGCTTAGAACCTTCTGCTCGTAAACTATCTTTCACATACTCTAATCCATTTGGTAAATCATCTTTTATTGTCACCTCTGCTAGCTTTCCGTTTTCTACCGTATTTTTAAAGCTAATTCGGTATTCCACTTCTTCTCCTAACTTCGGTGTTTCATTATTTACCGTTTTCTTCGCTTCCACTTTTCCGTCTTTATGCTGTGGAGTAATTTCTGCCGTCGGTGTTTCTGGCTCATTTTTCGTATCATCAATAATTGCTTTATTGACGATTTTTTTACCGACTTTCACTTCATCTTTTACTTTCACTTTAAAAGTGATACTTCTTTCTTCTGTATCCGTAATCTCTGGATACTTCGCCATTACCTTACCATTTTCAAATTTCAATTCTACTGGATCCGGCTTAGAACCTTCTGCTTTCACACTGTTTTCTACGTACTCTAAACCTTCTGGTAAAGTATCTTCTATTTTCACCTCTGCTAGTTTTCCGTCTTCTACCGTGTTTTTAAAACTAATTCGGTATTCTACTTCTTCTCCTAACTTCGGCGTTTCATTATTTACCGTCTTCTTCGCTTTCACTTTTCCGTCTTTATGTTGCGGAATAATTTCTGCTGTCGGTGTTTCTGGCGGATGTTTCGTATCGCTCACAATCGCTTCATTAACAATTGAATCGCTCACTTTACCTTTTACTTTCACTTTAAAGGTAATACTTCTCTCTTTTGTATCTGTAATCTCAGGATACTTTGCCATTACCTTACCGTTTTCAAATTTCAATTCCACTGGATCTGGCTTAGAACCTTCTACTTTTACACTATCTTTCACATACTCTAATCCATTTGGTAAATCATCTTCTATCTTTACCTCTGTTAGCTTTCCATGTTCTACCGTATTTTTAAAGCTGATTCGGTATTCCACTTCTTCTCCTAACTTCGGCGTTTCATTATTTACCATCTTTTTCGCTTCAAGTTTTCCATCTTTATACTGAGGAATAATTTCCGCAGTCGGATTAACTGGCTTATTTTGCGAATCATCAATAGTTGCTTTATTAATGATTTTTTTACCGACTGTTACTCCTTCTTTTACTTTCACTTTAAAAACGATACTTCTTTCTTCTGTATCCATAATTTCTGGATATTTTGCCATTACCTTACCGTTTTCAAATTTCAGCTCTACTGAATCTGTTCCGACACCTTCTGCTTTCAAACTATTTTCTACATACTCTAAACCTTCTGGTAAAGTATCCTCTATTATCACGTCTGTTAGCTTTCCGTACTTAACCGTGTTTTTCATACTAATTCGGTATTCTACTTCTTCTCCTAACTTCGGTGTTTCATTATTTACGCTTTTCTTCGCTTTAATTTTTCCATCTTTGTGTAATGGTGTGATTTTTGCTTCTGGTTCTTTCGGATGTTTCATATCATCCACAATTGCCTTATTGATGATTTCCTTACCTACTTCCGCTTCTTCCTTCACCTTTACCTTAAAGACAATACTTCTTTCTTTCATATCCGTAATATTTTCGTATTCAGCAATGACTTTTCCATCTTTCACACTTAACTTTAATGGAGCTGGTTTATCACCTTCAGCCTTTTCACTGCCTTTTACATACTCTAAACCGTTAGGAATTGTATCCTCTATTATTACCTTTTCTAGTTTTCCGTTTTCTACCGTGTTCTTAAAGCTAATTCGGTATTCTACTTCTTCTCCTAGTTTTGGTGATGGATTATCTACTGTCTTCTTCGAATCAATTATTCCATCCTTATGTTGCGGAGTAATTCTTTCCTCCGGCTCAATCGGTGGATTTTTCGTATCATCAACAATTGCTTTATTGACAATCTCTTTATCTACTTTTGCTTCTTCCTTCACCTTTACTTTAAAGACGATACTTCTTTCTTTCATATCCATAATATCGATATACTTAGCTTTGACTATCCCATTTTCAACAGCTAATTCTACTGGTCCAGGTGCTTCTCCTTCGGCCTTGATGCTATTTTCTACATATTCAAGACCTTTTGGAATTGTATCTTCCACTCGCACCTCTTCAAGTTTTCCGTTCTCAACCGTATTATGAAAACTAATGCGGTACTCGATTTCTTCGCCTAACTTTGGCTTCTTATTATTAACTACCTTTGTAGCAGCAATTTCACCTTTTTTACTTTGCGGTGTAATAACAACCTTTGATTCAACAGGCTCATTTTTCGGATCTTTTGCAATTGCTTTATTTACGATTGCTTCCCCTACTTTTGCCGAATCTTTTACTTTCACTTTAAAAACAATACTTCTTTTTTCTGTATCCGTAATTTCTGGATACTTTGCCATTACTTTTCCGTCTTCCACTTTTAGTTCTACTGGCTCTGGTTTTATACCTTCAGCTTTCAAACTATCTTTCACGTATTCAACACCTTTAGGTAGTGTATCTTCTACTAGCACCTTTTCTAGTTTTCCGTTTTCTACCGTATTATAAAATGTAATTCGGTATTCCACTTCTTCTCCTAGTTTTGGTGTTTGATTCGTTACGCTTTTTTCAACATCCACTTTACCGTATTTATAATCCGGCGTAATCTTTTCTTCTGGATGCTCAGTTTGTCCATTTGGCTCACTCACAACCGCTTTATTAACAATTGTTTCTCCGGCTTTTGCCTCTTCTTTTACTTTCACTTTAAAGGCAATGCTTCGCTCTTTTGTATCCATAATCTCTGGATATTTGGCGATTACCTTACCATTTTCTACTTTTAACTCTACTGGATTTGGTTCAGCACCTTCAGCTCGCTCACTGCCTTGAACAAATTCTAAGTTAGCTGGAATTTCATCTTCTATTGTAACTGCATCTAGTTTTCCGTTTTCCACCGTATTTTGGAAGCTAATTTGATATTCAACTTCTTCTCCTAGCTTCGGCTTTTTATTTGTTGCTTTTTTCTTTGCAGCAATTTTACCGGCCTTATGCTGTGGTGTAATCTTCTCTTCTAGATTCTTTGGTGGATTTGTTTTATCACTAACGGTTGCTTTATTAACAATTTCTTCACCAATTTTTGCAGTTTCTTTTACTTTTGTTTTAAAGACGATACTTCTTTCTTCCATATCCATAATTTCTGGATACTTTGCAATTACTTTTCCATTTTCAAACTTCAGCTCTACTGGCTCTGGTTTTGCACCTTCTGCTTTCAAACTATCTTTCACGTATTCAAGATTGCTTGGTAATTCATCTTCAATCGTCAATACATCTAGACGTCCATCTTTTGTCTTATTTTTAAATGTAATACGATACTCTACTTCTTCACCTAGTTTCGGTGTTTTATTAGATGCTATTTTTTTAGCTTCTATTTCTCCAGGGATTTCTTTTGGAGTCGTAACCGTAATATCTGCATCATCTGCAGTTTCATAATTTACCTCGGTACTATCTTGTCCCTTTACAACAACGATATTTTTTACTGTTGTATCTGATTGTACAGAAGCTTTCACTTTTACTTTGAATGTAATAATAGCACTTTCACCAGGCTTTAAAACACCGCCGTCTTTAGCATTAGCACCTTCACCAACACGGAAATCAATTTGATTATTTACAAACTCTGCTTCATCATCGCTTGCATCATCTGTTTTATTTCCTTTATTACTTCCAGAAATATATTGTATAGATCCCGGAACATACTCTAAACGATCATCTAATTTATCAAAACCTTTTACATTCGATACCGGCGCTTGATTATTTTTCGTATCATTTTTCACTTCAATTTGATACGTAAACTCTTCACCAGCTTTAATTTCCTTAATTTCTTTACCTGTACTATCTAATGCCTTTTTATCAACTTGTAAGTTTGGAGCATTATGTTCTGTAACAAATGTGGCGTTGTTTAATACGTAAATATCACCAGTACCAGCATATGCTCTAAAACGCATTTTTCCTTCTTTCAAATCATTCTTTACTTGAGTCGGTCCTTCAAGATGATACGTATGAATGTCAGTACTGAATGAATTTGTCCAATCCGGGTTATATCCTGGATATTTTTTTGTAACAAACTCGTTAGTACCGTCTACTTGTACTTCTGTCATAGAAGAATCATTCGCATCATTATCTTTACCGTTAATATTTTTTATCTTTATATATCCAGCACCAAAATCATATTCTCCATAATCATAGGCATATCCATCTTTCTCAGCTGGATCACCTTGCGATGAAAAATAACTAAATTTTGCTTTAAAAGCACCTTCTTTTGGTGTGTTTATTTTATTAACACTAATATCTGTCCAGGCTGTACTTTTTTGAGAGACTAGCCCTTCCCAAATCTTCATATCTTTTACGGTTTCTTTATGGTTTTCATAAACTAATATAAGATTCCAGTTGCCCCAGTAGTAACCACTGCCTTTTTCAAATTTAATTTGTGGCACATTCGCAACTGTCACCGTTTGAGAAATACCTTGCTGTGCAATTACATTTGTTACGTCAGCATATGCAACATAACCGGCACCAGCACCCGAGTAATTTGAAATATACGGTAAATAATCCGCTTTTCGTATACTATCAGCACTTACTTCAGCGTATCCTTTATTCCCCATTTTCATTTTAACGGGCTCTCTTACATCTGCATCGCTAACTCTATACTCTTTAGATGGATAAGTTGGCGTTCCCATAGCTGCTGTCCAAAATAAATAAGCCTTTTTCACTTTACTTCCAGCGGGAATAGTAGGAAAAGCTCCTGTTGACGAATTAAAAGTACTATCATCGTTATCAACGTCCACAGTCATTTTATTCGTCTTATACCCCAAACTTTGTCTGCCATAATGATCGGTCGTCAAACCAAGTGTTACATTACCAGTCTGTACTAAATTACCAGCAGTAATTGTAGAATACAATGGATCTCCAAACCCTTGTTTATCCCCTGTTTGGATTTGAACCTTCGAAGCATTTTCTGGCGCAGCTTGTACTTCTGCAACATTCTGCTTTACTGCCTCTTTTTCTGGCTGCTTCTCAGCTTCGGTTACTGGTTGTTTTGGTAGTTCTGTTTTTGATGTAGGGTTATTTTTATCTTCTACAGATACTTTTAGCTTTTCATCAACTTTTTTGATTGTATTATTAGCTGATGGGCCAACTTCTTTCTTACTACTGTCAGCCTCCTCATCGGCATTAGCTGCTACCTTTTCTTCAGAAGGGATTCCCTCAACATCTACAGACATGTTTCCTATTTGTACTTTATCTTTTTGCACACTAATCTTTTGTTTGTATTCTTTATTAAAATGCTGCGTGCGACTAGCCTTTATTAGCACAGTCATTTTTTCGTGTGATTTTAAATCTCGAATTTTAAGATTAGAAGAAAGAACCTTTCCTCCCTTATCTTTTTCTTCTACATAGAAATCCGCTACTTTATTTTCAGGTAACTTCTCTCCGTTTACTTTCACAGATTGCGAGAGGAACGTAATTTCATTTTCATTATTTTGTTTAAGCACCAATTCTTGAATTGGTGTAGCTCCCGTATTTTCAATCGTATATTGAAATACGTGCTCCCTCTTAGCTACTTCCCCCTTATATATTTCGGCATTTACTTGCTCTGCCTTAATTTTCACATCATTTCCTTGTAACTCATCCCAGCTTTTTTTATTTATCTCTGCAAAAGCACTGGGTGAAGGCAATATGATGGATAGGAGAAGTGTGATCATTGTTACGACATTAAAACACTTCAATACTTGTTTCATATTTTTTACCTTTCTCCTTTCTATATGCTTGCTATCCGTCTACTTAATTTCGTAGCCGTATACATAGCAATATATATCCACTCGCAACAATCCGACCTACGAAAATGTATTGTTGAAATCCCAATGTCAACAATATAAATCTCATAGAATATTACTATTTTAATTTATCAAAAATAGCATATATATATCGGACACTTATACAAACCTTCACCATTTTTTAACATAGTAAAAAATGCCCTATTGTATAGGTTTATATAACAGTTAAAGGATACATAAAAATCTTAACATACTCCCAAATCTATTTGTACACGAAATAGAAATTTTACCATTTTTTACTTATTTTTATTTATAATTAAAATTTTCAAAAAACTCCACATATAAAAATATGTTATATTAAAATCAGGAACAAATGTTCTTATTTTAAAGGAGGAATTTTCATGATTAACGAGCCCAATATAATGAAAAAAGAAGCTTTCCAAGCAATCGGCGTTTCAGTTACGACGACTAACGAAAGAGAGGCATCTACTAAAGGAAAAATCTCCGAGCTTTGGAACCGCTACTTCCAAGAACAAATGATGCATCACATCCCAAACAAAAAAACGAAAGCAACATTTGCTTTCTACTCAAACTACGAATCAGATGAAACTGGTACATATACATTCACAATCGGTACGACCGTTTCTTCATTAGAAGACGTTCCTGAAAATATGACAACTTTAACAATACCTGCTGCTACATATGCGGTATTTACAACGAGAAAGGGACCAGTTGCTGAAGTCGTTTGCGAAGCTTGGGAATATATTTGGCAATGGTCGAAAGAAAATAAACGTGCCTTCACAACAGACTTCGAGCTTTACGACGAAAGAGCATTAGACCCAAATCATGCACAATTGGATATTTATATTGCGTTAGCCTAAAAAAAGATGCCCATTCGGCATCTTTTTTTGTCGTTAAATAGCTACTGGGCAAATTCATTATTATTGTCTACAATGAGAAAGTGCAGTATAGAAATATTAGAAACTGTATAAAGTGAAACTATAATCAGTGGGGGCATCTCCCATTAAGTATTAGCCCTCACCAATCGGGCGTTTACTGGTTTTTTAGTTTAAATTTGTCACATAGAAAGGAAGCAATATGGAGGAACTACAACAAAATAAAACTGCTTTAGAAGGAAGCGGAAAACCGTTATTAAAAAATACGAATTTCCTTTTTCTTTGGGCAGCTACTCTTTTTTCAAGCTTTGCTTTAGCCTTTTTTACTTTTTCACAAACGTGGTACATAGCAAAAACATTAAACCTTGAAGCTTCACTCGGTGTTGTTTTCGTAGCTCTTAGTGTTCCAAGGCTTATTTTTATGATTGTCGGCGGCGCTGTAGCTGATAAATTCCCGAAAAAAAATATTATGTTTTACTCCAATATCATTCGAGCGATTCTTGTCGCAACCATTCTCACATGGTTTATCGTTGGTGATATAACGCTATATACATTTGCTTTATTCGCTTTATTCTTTGGACTTGCTGATGCTTTCTTCTGGTCAGCAGATGGATCTATCTTACCGGAATTGGTAGAAAAAAGCCGGTTAACACAAGCGAATTCACTTACACAAATGACGAACCAAGCATCGGTCATCTTAGGCCCTGTACTTGGCGGAATTCTCATTAAATTCACGAACTATGAGACAATATTTTCCATTACGATTTTATTACTGATTGTCGCTGCCATACTCGTTCAAAAAATACAATTTACGATGCCAGAACAAAAAGATACAGATAAAGGTATGTTCACTTCCATTAAAGAAGGAATCTTATATGTAAAGGAATCGCCATTCCTTTCAACTTTCCTTATTTGTAGCGCTTTTTTAAACTTATTTTTAATCGGTCCGATGCAAGTTGGTTTCCCGCTTTTTGTTAAAAACGTGCTGCATGGTGATTCGCTCCAGTTTAGTTACTTAGAAGCATCTGTAGGCGGCGGAATGGCAATCGGTGCTGTCATTGTCGGTTTAAAAAATATTAATCGTAGACGCGGTCTATTTTGTATTATCATGATGCTACTGTCTGGTGTCTTCTTCTTATCCATCAACTTTAGTACCGTACTATGGCAAGCATTATTAGCTGGCATGTTTTACGGTATTACAATCGCAATGGCGATTGTACCGCTTATGGCAATGATTCAATCGACAGTCAAAGAAGAAATGATGGGACGCGTAATGAGTTTACTTATGCTATCATCAATGGGCTTTATCCCGCTCTCTTATGCATTCACATCCATCGCGCTTGCAATAGGAATTCCAATCGTAACCGTTATGAAAAGCGGTGCAATCGCCGTTATTGTCTTCGTACTCTTTGTAGCGATTCGTGTTCCAGTTGTAAGAAAGTTTGATTAACTACTTGGAGTCATGCATTTACGCATGGCTCCTTTTTAAAAGGATCAAATAACGGTATCCCCTTACTTCTTCTCACAGCTGCTCCCCATTCTAATCCAACCTCTAAAAATAAATCCCGCACTGTACTATATAAAAGTGCCTTCACATTTTTACGGATTTCCCCGTATTTATACGCCCTCACAACACTTTTCACGCGCCAAATGAAATTCCCATACACTTCTTCATCAGCTAATATTTGCTCCAGTAAAACACCTTGCTCTAGTAATCCACTCTTTTTATATGCAAGTTCCACCTTACTCCAAAATATATTAATCTTCTTCGGATTACTCGTCATCGGCAGAAGTGCGTATATAAAAGGCTTCGGTATATCATGACGGCAATACGTCTCATCAAGCTCGTACGTTATTTTTCTTTTCTCTTTTATTTGTGGAATGTTTTTAGAAAGAATTGTTTCCCTTTCGCTTTTTTGCTCCTTTCCGCTACAGCCAGCTGTATAATCCTCACTTTCACATGCGGACATTTTCATACGGTCATCCATGCGGTCAATTGCAGATATAAGAAATACATATAAGTTCGCACTATATCCGCCGCGCCTATGTCTTTCTTTTGTCGCAACACGCTTTATAATTCCTAGTTCCTCTAACTTTGCAATAGAGCGGCGTACTGTACGAATACTCTTTCCAACATTTGTAGCAATCGTCTCCATTAATGGACAAGCAACCCCCACTGTTTTCTGTTTCTCATTCACTGCATACTTTCCTAAAAAATGAATAATGGTAGCATCCGTTTTATTTAATTGAAATCGATAATGTTTCAAAACTTGTTTTTGATATGTATTAAACTCTTCTTTACTTTGAAATTCACTGTATGGTTTCATTAAATTATATAAGCTTCCCATTTTTATCACCTCACTTATAAATAAGAGGCAGGAAGAAAAATTGGCGTGATAGTTAATATTTTTTTATTGGAGATGAAAATATGATCGTAATTAGTGCTTGTTTAGGTGGTATCGCTTGTCGGTATGATGGAAATGACAATCTCGTTTCAAAAATAGAGGAGCTTTTGCAAAAAGAAGATACAGTCCTCATTTGTCCTGAAGTATTAGGGGGATTACCAACACCTCGCCCCTCAGCTGAAATTATTGGCGGGAATGGCGACGACGTTTTAGACGGAAAAGCGAAAGTGATGACAAAAGATGGTGAAGATGTTACAGAAGCTTTCGTGAGCGGTGCTTATAAAGCGCTAGAACAAATTAAAAATTTACACCCAGAATATATTATTTTGAAAGAACGTAGTCCATCTTGTGGTAGTTCTACAATTTACACTGGAGAATTTAACGGGAATAAACAAACTGGTTTCGGAGTGACAACTGCTTTATTTAAAAGACACGGATTTAAAGTCATTTCAGAAGAAGAATTTGAAAACAAAAAAAGGAATTGACCCTGTTCGTCAATTCCTTTTCTATCTGTCTTATTTCACGCCTAATTTTTCTTTCACTTTCGCTGGAAGCTCGTCTTTCTTTACTTCTTCCCAAGCTGATACACCTTTTTTATCTGAGTGATATACGCGTAGGAATGCTTCTTTACGAAGATTTTTTTGAGCTGTAAATTCTAATTCTTTCTCTTTACCGTCTTTATCAAAGCCAGTTAGCTTATACTCATAATCTTTATATTTTTGACCATTATCAGCTTTACTATGAACTTCTTTTCCATCTACTGTAATTTGAACGTAGTACTCATCTTTACCCATACGGTTTAAATCACAACCAACTAACAAACTTGCAAATACAACTAAAATACTAAATAGTGCAATGTATCTTTTCATTTCCTTCACCTCATATGTTTTTTCTTATATTCTTATCTTAAAGCCCAGAGCTTAAAGAAGAAATTCAAAAACATGACATGAACATTACACTTTTGTAAGATAATAATTATTTCTTCACTTTAGAAATCGTCATTCCATCACCAATTGGAACGAGTACAGATTGTAAATGCGGGTCGTTTGCTATCATTTCATTAAACTTCTGTATAACGTTTTTGTTTCGCACGCTCATCAGCTACACTACCGCCAATAACGTCTTTCACGCCAATTTCGCCACTTATCACGTAATTTCCTTATACCATTTATTACGCCTTCTATTATGCCCTCAATTATAATCTCTATTACAAGATATCTTACTAAATTAATAACAGGTTTAATTACGTATCTCCCTATGAATTCAAAAATATCCTCTATCATATTTTCCTCCTTCTTTCAAAAGGAAGCTGCTACTCCTCCGCGTCCTTTTACGTCCAGTTACAATTGCTGCCCTACTGCGGTATATATCAACAAAAATAATACGGCAACAACATCCACAATAACGCTATTGAATTTGGAAGAAGCTTCGGTAAATACTAATACTATAATTATTTTTTCACCTATATTGGGAGATGCTCCCAAAAACTTTATAAAATCAAAGACAACTTTACTACAATTCTTCCCGTAATTAATTTATTATCGTGGTAAACCGTCTTCCACTACATCCGTAACAGTTCCATTCGGTTCAAAGATTACACGTAATGATCCTTCTCCACCATAACCAGTATAGTCATATACTGAATAAGATTTATATTTCTCAATCAAATGCGGCTGTCCAATTGTAGCTTTTACCTGATTCGCGGGCATACCTTTTTTTATTTTCAAATATTGATTGTAACTTACTGCTGCCGAATTGTTGTTTACATCTTTATACCACGGTACACGATCGTTTTTTTCTTCATATTCCTTTACAGGCTCTTCAATACGTTTCATAGATACCTCATTCTCTTTATCTGTACCCTTTATAGCAGTACGTTCAATATTCACAACGTAACCATATGTATTTAATTCAACCATAATTTCATATGTACCATCCGTATCTTTTTCAGTATAAAATACGCGTTTTTCATTATTATTATAATGTTTTATATTCTCACCACCGTAGTCGATCGTATTAAGAATATCCGTATACGTCATACCTTCCTCAATCTTTTGAGATTCGTCATGAGAAATATAACGCTTCTTTGATGATGGAGCATCCTCATTTTTAATACTTTCACGTTTACTCGTGGTCATAGGTGTTTTCTTCTGATCTTTTAATACTTCTTCACCTTCGGCCTTCGCTGGTTGCTTTGCTCCTACTTTTGTTAATACGTCTGTATCGCTAGAACAAGCTCCCAAAATCGATACTGTAGTCAGCGCCACCCCTACTATAAGTACTTTCTTAAATAACTTCATTCTAATCCCCTCGGTGTTTTTTAATATCTAGTAATCAACGTAATTTAATGAATACGGAACTATTCAGTTCTATACAATTTGCTATAGCCTTCTCCCTCATACACCTTTTTTATATAAAGTGAAACTTTAATCAGCCCTCACCAATCGGGCTTTTATGGGATAAATCTACCTATTAGTAATAACCGGTGAAACTACAGCTAGTCCGAACACGATCGCCAATCATCTTCGTTACAAATATTAACATTAAATACAACTAATAAATAGTATATTTCTTCTATTTATTTACATTTCTGTTACGAAATCTTATCTTAAAACGAGCAATATGAAACTGGAATTCACAATATAAATTACATATACTATATATAATAACATTTAAATTAAATTCCAAAGTAACTTTACATGCATTTTCTGTTTTAACGCCAAAAGAAAAGACCTTTCTAACGATTTTATTCCATCGCTAAAAAGGCCTTTTCTATTTCGTCTAAAAACTTAGCATTCTTCTGGTTTACCAGCATTCGTCGCTGTACGGAAAGATGATCCACATCCGCATGATGCGATTGCGTTTGGATTATCAATTGTGAATCCGCCGCCAAGCATAGATTGTTTATAATCAATTTTTACTCCTTTAACAATCGGAGCACTTTCTTTATCGATAACAAATTCGACACCGAAAAACTCAAGAACTGTGTCGTCTTCTTTTGGTTCTACTTCAAATCCTAAGCCGTAAGAAAGACCACTACATCCGCCGCCGTGTACAGCAAGGCGCACGTACTTCTCTCCATCTTCAGCATCTTTTAACATATCTTTAATTTGAAAAGCTGCTTGTTCTGTTACTTCAATCATGAAATACACCATCCTTTCTGTTCTTCTTCTATTATACATCTTTACGCTTCTATCTTGTACTCATACACTCCGCGGCAAATTACTTCTGCTGGTCCTTTCATTAACACGTTTCCTTCTTCAGTCCACGCAATCATTAAATCGCCGCCAGCTAAATGAACTGTAATTTCCTTACCTCGTTCCATCTTTCCATTTAAAATAGCAGCTACAACTGCAGCGCACGCTCCTGTTCCGCAAGCTTGTGTTACACCAGATCCACGTTCCCAAACACGGAAATTCATCTCGTCCTCATTCAAAATTTCGATAAATTCAACATTTACTCGCTCTGGAAACATTTCATGTGTTTCAAGAACTGGTCCAAGTGTTGTAAGAGGTGCCTTTTCTACATCATCAACAAAAATAACCGCATGCGGATTTCCCATTGAAACAGCTGTAAATGCATAACGATGATTATTATATAAGAAGTTTTCACGAATAAATGGTGTTTCACTTTCACCAAGCATCGGTATTTCTGCACGTGTTAGACGAGGTGCCCCCATATCGATTTTCGCTAATGTCACGACACCATCTTCTACTGTTACTTCAGCCGTTACAATACCAGCCAACGTTTCAATTGTAAAAACTGTTTCTTCTACTAGTTTATGCTCATACGCATATTTCGCTACGCAGCGTAAACCGTTACCACAGCTCTTTCCTTCTGATCCATCATTATTAAACATGCGCATTTTCACCGGTGCTACATCAGATGGACAAATTAAAATCATTCCATCTGCTCCAATACCAGTATTAATATTTGAAACCTTTTCGGCCACAAGAGCTAAATCTTCTTCAGGAATTTGTTCTTCAAACATATTTACATATATATAACTATTGCCAAGACCATGCATTTTTGTAAAAGAAAATTGGCTCATTTATATTCACTCCAAAAATAATTTGTTATGTTAAGTATAAAATGCATGCTTTTAGAACACAATATGAATGTCCCCCGTTTCTCATATTTGACAACGTTTGGCGATGAGCCACTCTTACACAATTTGTGTAAGAAAAAAGCCCTTCTAAAAAGGGCCTTTTTTTATTTATCCCACTATTTTCAATTGGGGAAGGCTAATAATCAGCATTAGTCTTCCCCACAAAATAAAGTTTTATCTAATGGAAAAGGTGCTGCTAATTCGCAACACCTTAAAACATTGGATTTTCATCCAAATACTCATATACATTATTAACAAGCTCTTCTACTGTTGCACCTTGTACAACTTCACCATTTACAAGTGCAAACGGTCCTTCAAAACAAATACCACAATACCCTAGACAACCGTACTCCATTACATCTAAATTCGGATCTTTTTCTAATTTTTCTAGAGCTGCTTGTGAACCACTTGCAAGGTTACCTACACAAAATTCAATTAATGGTTTAATCAAAATTCTCCCCCCTGTACTACAAAACAAATTACCTTTTCACTTTATCTATAAGAAGAAAACTAAGCTGTTTCTTGTTGTTTTCGTTACACAGTCTAAACTATTTAGTTACTTCATTACTTCACTTCAAAGTAGATGACTTCTTCTATATAACATGCTACTTCCAATGAAATAGTAACTACAAAGGAAAAACAGTTTATTTTACTTTTCTTCTTATTGTACAACAGAGTATTCATTCATGCATTGTTATTTGTTCACAAATTCGATATAATTTGATTGAGTAAAGTCAAAATATTTTATTAATATAAAATTTTATGATTAGGGGATATTTCAACAGAAAAGGGGTAATCCATCATGAAACACCTCGTAATACTAGGTGGCGGCTACGGTGGAATGAGAATTCTGCAAAGGCTACTTCCAAGCAACCAACTTCCAGATGATGTACAAGTGACATTAATCGACAAAGTACCATATCATTGCTTCAAAACTGAATATTATGCATTAGTTGCGGGTACTATTTCAGAAACGCATATTCGTATACCGTTTCCTGAACACCCACGCCTCAATATTCAATACGGCACAATAACAAATATTGACCTCGAAGAAAAAGCTGTTCATCTCGATGGCGGCGAAGCAATCCAATATGATGACTTAATTATCGGACTTGGCTGTGAAGATAAATATCATAACGTTCCTGGGGCTAGGGAATATACACATAGTCTACAATCAATTGAACAAACACGTAAAACATATGAACAATTAAATAGTCTAGAACCAAATGCAACAGTAGCTGTTGTTGGTGCTGGCTTAAGTGGCGTTGAAGTAGCAAGTGAACTTCGTGAAAGCCGTTCTGATTTAAAAATCTATTTATTTGATCGAAAAGATAGAATTTTATTCCCGTATCCAGAGAAATTAAGTAGATACGTAGAAGAATGGTTCGTAAAACATAAAGTTAATATTATAAGAAACTCTAACATTACAAAAGTGGAACCAAATATTGTGTATAATCACGATGAACCACTTGAATGTGATGCAATTGTCTGGACAGCTGGTATTCAAGCAAATGAAGTTGTTCGAAACCTTCCAGTTGAACAAGATGGTAGCGGACGGGTTGTCTTAACGAAATATCACAATATTCCAAACAACGAGCATGTTTACGTTGTAGGAGATTGCGCAGCACTTCCACATGCACCATCTGCCCAACTTGCTGAAGGTCAAGGAGAACAAATTGTCCAAATATTATTAAAACGTTGGAATAATGAACCACTCCCTGATGAACTACCTGTTATTAAATTAAAAGGTGTTCTAGGATCTCTTGGTAAAAAACACGGATTTGGTTTACTCGCAAACCAACCGTTAATGGGACGTGTACCGAGATTATTAAAATCTGGTCTTCTTTGGATGTACAAATATCATAAGGGTTAATACTTTACAGGCTGTCTACTATGTAGGCAGCCTCTTTGCATCAGTTTTTAAAAATTATCAGACACATCTTTCTCAATATTTATAATGATTTATTTTTCATTTTTATATTAAAAAATATTGATAAACATTGTATGCTATTTGTAAGTTGTTTTATTATTTCCTTGAAGACCGAATTCATTCGGTCTTATTTTTTATGTGATAAATACTTTTGTAGGAGGCATTACATTCCACTTATGAACTTATCGAAACTAAACAATCGAATAGAAGCGAAAAAGAAAGAGTTAATCTATCTCGTTGAACGATACGGATTGACTCATGATAAAGTGATTTCTTTCAGCCAAGAATTAGATCGTTTACTTAACTTATTAATAAAACTCAAGACGAAGAAAAAACGTTGCTCTTTATAACCGTTATCTTCTCTTTTTTGATACGATATAACTAGAATCAGAAAGGAGCGATTTATGTTTATATTAAAAAACGTTATATATAAAGATATACTACACATTCCTTATTTACAGATTCAAAAAGAAAAGATTACTTGCATTATCGGTGAAAGCGGAAGCGGAAAAAGCACGTTGCTTCGCATGTTAAACGATTTACAATCTCCAACATCCGGCACAATTGAATATAACGGAAAATTAATTTCTGATTATCATCCTATTCAATTACGTCGTGACGTAGTTATGCTTGGGCAAACTCCACCTATTTTTGATGGAACCGTTAAAGACAACCTATTAATGGGACTTCGTCTTTCTGAAAAACCATTTCCAAATGATGATGCCCTGCGGAGTGCATTACAAACCGTTAGCTTAGACAAGCAATTAGAAGATAGCGCCTCCTCACTATCTGGCGGTGAAAAACAAAGACTTGCCTTTGCACGTATCGTACTTATGGATCCGCCTGTCTATTTATTAGATGAACCTACTTCAGCATTAGACAGTGATACAGAACGCCACGTTATGAAACAATTTACTGAACTAGCACGAAAAAAGAAAAAAACAATTATCTTCATCACACACTCACAACAACTTCCAAAAGAAGTTGCAGACGACATTATTGAGATTAGTAAAGCAAACGGTGCAACTAGAAAGGAAGTGCTCTCTGTTGAAGGGCGTTATTGAACTCCAAATTTGGCAACTTGCAGCTGCCTATATTTTTATTCTTATTTTAATTGGACTTGTAAAATTAAAAGGAATACCTCGCGAAAAACAAATCGCGCTCGCAACATTCCGTATGACGATTCAGCTCGTACTTGTTGCATATGTCCTTACATACGTATTTGAAAACAGTAATCCATTTTATACAATTGCTCTCATTACTTCTATTACTACCTTTGCAATTTTTAATATTTATAAACGAGTTAACATCCCAATGTCTAAAGAATTAAAACGAGTAGCCGCCCTTTCCATGGTCGCCGGATCAATTGGGCCACTTCTACTATTTATCTTTGTTATTATCGGACATGATCCGTGGTATGCTCCGCAATATATCGTCCCTATTACAGGAATGTTAGTTGGGAATGCCATGACTGGTGTTTCTCTCGGCGCAAATACGTTCTTAAACAATATGAAATCGCAAAGAGGTCAAATTGAAGGTGCACTTATGCTCGGCGCAACACCGAAAGAAGCAGCTGCTCCGCTCATTCGAGACGCTTTTGACTCTGCTATTTTACCAACAATTAATTCTATGGTCGGAATGGGAATTATAAGCTTACCAGGCATGATGACTGGTCAAATATTATCCGGTGTATCACCATTCACAGCCATTCAATATCAAATCGCCATCATACTCGGTATTTCTGGAAGTACTGCCTTTGCTGTCATTATCTTTTTACAGCTTGGATATAAAACGTTCTTTAATAAGCGATGTCAATTGAAAGAAATTGACTATGGTGCACGGTGAATCGTGCGTAGTTCACGATGAATGAAATTATATTAACGATTTTTTCAATATATCTATCATAACTTGCAATATATCAACGATTTTTCAAATATATCTATCATAACTCAGAATATATCAACGATTTTGTACGAAATATCGATTTACCGACAAAAAGTGACATAATAAAAAGAGGAGGCTATTCGCCTCCTCTTCTATTTACTTACGCCTTCTTAACGAACTGTGATTTTAACTTCATAGCTCCGAAGCCGTCGATTTTGCAATCGATATCGTGATCGCCATCAACTAGACGGATACTCTTTACTTTCGTACCGATCTTCACAACCGAAGAAGTTCCTTTTACTTTTAAATCTTTAATAACAGTAACTGCATCGCCGTCTTGAAGAACGTTTCCGTTCGCATCTTTTACAACTTTCGCACCATCATTATTTTCAGCTTCTGCTTCTTGGCCCCACTCATGAGCACATTCTGGACATACGAAAAGAACGCCATCCTCATACGTATATTCTGAATTACATTTTGGACAATTTGGTAAAGTAGCCATAAATTCATTTCCTCCGTTCATTATTTATACGTAAAAATCAAAATTGATGTTTACATCTCGATAAATAAAATTTGTATAGCATTTCTTTATAGTGCCATAGTCTCACGTTATTGACAAGCCTACCTCAAATTCTCATTTTTTATTGTATTTTACAAAATTTCAATTTGTATGCCGTTTTTCTATTTGCTCTTCTACTAATTTTAAAAATCTTCGTTGTGCATTTTTATTTTTTACAAGCAATCGAACTCTTAGCTTACTTTGTAAATATGAGCGAACTTTGTAGTTCGTAATAAATAACTTTCGATACTTTTCGTCTTCATATATGATTCGAAACCATTCATACTGCTGCAAGTAACGTATGTTAGCATCAATCTTTTTCGTGTGTAAACCCGTACTTAAACTAATCGATCCTATTAGAGCTTCTATTACTGCTGAAATCATTTCTCTCCCCCTAATAAACAAAAGAAGAACCTTCACAAGATTCTTCTTTTCAAAATGAACGAGTTCCCTCTAGAAACCCCAATTATTTTCTTCAATGTAAATTTGATATTCTTCTACTTCTTCTTCACTTAACTTCTTATTATTTTCATATACCTCTTGCCACTCGAAATAATCTTCATCGAAATAAACAGCAAATTTAATTTTCACGTTTTTCTTCTCTGTATAATCATAACCAGTAAACTCTACTACGTCATAATCTTTTTCTTTCTTCACAAACTTCCAAGTTGGATTATCAGTCATAATCTCTAAAGTAACCCCTTCGCCACTTGAACGAACAACGTTTTTAATATTCGGCTCAGTTGGTAAAAAGGACAGCCCGAACGCAGCTAATCCATACACAATCCCGACTATAATCTGTAAACCAATCATACCAGCAATACTCACGCCGCCCTTTGATTGTAAGAAATACGCCTTCTCATGATCAGACGCATCTTCTCCCTTACGAAAAACACGAACAGCCTGCTTATAATATAAACGGTTTCCTTGCCATCCAGTAAATATCATCATTCCTAATTGAAGAGCTAAACTAAATGTTACATAAATCCCATCTGGAATATCTATAAAAGGGGGTATAACTATACTAGGTATAGCCAATAACGCAAATATAATAAATAACTTATACATTTTACGATAAGCTAACCAAAAAGTTGGGAAGAAAAAGGCTACCCAATTCCATGTATTCCCTTGCGCTGGATTTTCTACTTTACCCCACTTAAAGTCATAATAAGCTGTATTCTTTTGAACAACTTTATGTAATTCTTGTGGAGAAATCGTTTCTTGTAAAACCGTGTCCTTCACGTACATCATCCTTTTCTTATTTCTATATACATTTATTGTATATGGACAAAATGAAGGAATCTAACAAAAAGTACACATATTTCATAAAAGTGAACGGAAATCGAATATATTCCGACAATTATCCGTTTCTTATTTCATTTTACTTTTAAATATATTAAAATAATCGTGTATCATACCTTTAATACACTAAGTTAATTATTTTATATATTCACTAAAAAGGATGCATCAAAATCATTTTTATACATCCTTTTTAGTGAATATATACTACTATTTTAAAACAAACATCTCGACTTAAGAGCGCTCACAAATTAGCCTTCTACTATTTCAAACATATTTCCACTTACACAACTAATGAATAGTCCATTATTACCTGCCTCAATTGATACAATAAAATCTATTACAACAACATTTTTAGGGAGTTTAATTATATCTTTTACTTCACCACATTCAGCATCAAGTATTATCAATTCTAAATTTGAAGTTGCAATGTAAATTTCTCCATCTTTATATAACAGAACCTCTGTAATATCATGTAGAGTAGTATTGTTCCAAAGCACTTTACCTGTTTGAATATTAATACCACAAATTCTGCCTTCTCCTAAGGACAATACCATCATCTCTCCGATAAGAAATGGAGGCAATTCAATTTCAAAAGACATATTTACTTCATATAACTTTTGACCGCTCTTATGATCATAACATTGTATTTGTCTACTTACCCCTTCATATCCATACTCAGTTCTTGTTAATAGTATTTTTGCTTCCTTTGATTCAATGCAAGAGTACCATACCTCATCAAAAGCTTTTTCAAAAATTAAGTTACAGCCTTCTTTTCCATATTCCCACTTTTGTAATACCTCCATTGCTACACATATAAAATGTTCATTAGTTAAAGTAACTGGTTCATTTGGATTACAATCTTCCATCATTTGTTTCCATCGTGTAGAAGCATCTAATAATTGAATGGCAATTGCAACATTACTATATGCATCAACTTCCCCATCTTCATCAAAAGGATTCCCTGCTAATACATAGTAATCTGGGCCAAGATGGCACTGCAATTTTTCTCCTCCGACTCGAACATTCTTTTCCCATACTTTTACTCCACTTTCAAGCTCTAATAAAACATTGTAGCCTTCTTGTGTAATAACTAGTAAACGTGGTAACTCTTCTCCCGTAGTTTTTACATCTTGTATAATATGCCCTTCTATTTCTAAATCCCATAGAAGCTCTCCACAACTTGATGAAATAGCATACAATTTCGCAATACTTTCTCCAAATCTATTTGCATGCCAAATAATTACGACACCATTCACAGTAATGCAATTACAATCTTCTACTATTGGAATACGGCACTGCCAAATCTCTTCTTTCGTTTCACTATCGAGTTTACGAATTCTGTGGTTATTTTCCTCTACATAAAAGATACTCTTTCTTATCATGAGATAGTACCGGAGTAAATATCGGTTCAACCTCTCTCCCTTTTAAATACTTCCATTTTAATTCATACTTGTCACTTGTAGAATGATAAGTTCGATACATAATTTCGTCATTTCCATTTACAAGTTTAGGAACAAATGGATCAATTTCTAACATTCTATGGTAAGCATCTTTGATTCGAAAAGAATCAACTCCACTCATGTAAATCTGCCCTATCTCCTTTTTAAGAAACGAAAAGAGTACTCGTAAAAATTGCTCGCTATCAACACTAGCTAACTTCTTGCCTCTCTGATTAATAATGAGAAACTCCCCATCTTTCTTCTTAAATTCCATCTTTTTTTCATATTCATTTAAGAAAATTGTAGCGTCATCATATCTAAAGACCTCGATACAAGCGTCAAACAACTGACAAATCGGGTCTATTATGTCTGTTTTTTCTTGAAACACAATACTCTCATCTATACTAAGTACTATTTCTCCGACATTTTCTGTCGGCAGTTTATTTAGTTCGATTTGAAACTTTTTCATTATTTCCTCCCTCTATTGCGTGTTATCTAAACTAACTATAATATATGACATAAGATTCTTAAAACTATTATTTGAGGTGACCGAATATGAAGAGTACAATTTGGGCAGACGATGACTATTTAAAACTAGCACCCATTAAAGATGAACTAATCAAAAAAGCAGAAGAAGTACTGAACGTAAAGCTTCCAGAATCATATATAACCCTTCTAAAAGAACAAAATGGGGGAACTCTTCGTCTCGATGTTCACCCTACTTCAAAGCCAAATTCTTGGGCAGACGATCACGTTAATGTATCTGGTTTATATGGTATTTCTTTTAATGAAAATGAATCTAGTATTTTAGAGAGCCGCTATTTAATTCGAGAATGGGAAATGCCTGAGAATATCGTACTTTTATCTGGTGATGGACATACATGGATTGCATTAGACTATCGAAATGTAGCTGAAAATCCTCCAGTTATATTTATCGATAATGAGTTTGAGGAAATTATTGAATTAGCACCTAACTTTGAAAGTTTCTTACAAAACTTAACTACTTATGAATATGACGAAGAATAAGCCTGGCTCTAAAAAGGAGCAAGATTTTATTACAAATTTACACGCCACTTTAAAACCACTCGGCTTTAAGAAAAAAAGACATACATTTTTCAAAGCTGAAAACGGATTTTATAAGCTCATTAACATACAAAAAAGCCAGTTTGGAGATGATTTTTATATAAATATAGGAGTTCACCCTATCGGTCTCCCGCAGCTTATTACGAACCAATTACAAATAAAAGAAAACATTTCAATATTCGCTTGCATTCTACAAACAAGAATAGAGCCTATACATATCAAACAGAACCAGCTATTGCACAATGTTTCACATGAAACTATCAACATTCCGAATTACCTTTCTACTATTTTCGACTGGTTTCAAACGTGGGCATCTTATGAAAATTTAGTGGAAATAAATATACATTCCATTACTCCGGTACTAGCTGTCGTTCCAATATTAGAAGAAAAAGCGTTTCTACTTCTTACCTGTTTTTCTTTCTACAAATTAAAACAGTACGAACAAGCTAATCGCTACTTACAGCAATATTTACATTGCACCTTGCATCTGAATACCGAGGAAAAAGAGCCCATATTCTTTCACGAAGTTGATATGTATATGAAAAAACTAGTAGAAAGTACAATGTAATTTCACATTGTACTTTCTACTAGTGCTTTATATTCCTCTTGTAACTTTTTAAATCGTTCTTCATACTTTTGCATCTTCACAGTATCCGTTTTTGAATTAAGGACTGGCCTTCTTCTCCCAGTCACCATTATATTTTTCCCATCTATTGCATCGTTCATATATACGTAAGGTTTAAAAGACTCGCATACCGTATATGGCAATGCTACAGAGAGTTTTGCATACTCTTCCACTTTAAATTGATTAGATAAGCTTAACTCCTTTAAATTTTTCAATTGCATTAACGGTTCTAATGAATCATCTTTAACCTTTAAATTCATCAAAGTAAGCTTTTGCAACTGCTGTAATTCAGCGAGCGGTTTTAAAGTTTGTACTTTCATCGCTGTATTTATTCCACCACCCATATAGAAGGTATTGAGTTGTGTGCACTTACTTAAAGCACTTAAATCTTCTAACTTAGAAAAATCATCAATTAGTAAGGATTTGAGTTTTTTATTATAATCAATATCCCATAACGTCTTCGCTTTTGTATTCCAGCACATATACAACTGTTGTAAATTGGACAATTTCTGAAGGCTACTTAAATCCTCAACCCTCATTTTGTAAACGTATAATATATCGGGACAAACATACGTAAGAATATGATCAAACTGCTTTTGATTTACTGTGAACATCCATAATTTTTTAACTTTAAAAGATGCTAGTCGTTCTATATTTTTTGTTTTCCCCTCAATCGCTACTTCTTCTAAATCACCAGCTATACCTGCTAAGTCTTTCATAATCTTCGGCTGATCACCAATCGGAAACATGTTATCCCCCTACAACTCCCAAGTAATATTCATTTCTTCAAATGAATCCTTACTAACTTCCAATCCTTCGCTATCTTCCGTTCCAATCATTGCTACTTCTTCTTTAGACAACTTAATTTCCTCATTTGGACTTTGGATTTTTTTCTTATACATGAGTTGTAAAAGCTCTATTTGTTCCTCTGTCAGTTCATACTCTTCTTCTAGTCTTTCTATTGCTGATTCTGTATCAAGTAATGGAATTTCTAATAAGAATCCGCCGTGCTCTTCCATCTCTTCAAATGAATCAATTGAATACGCACCGCTATCCTCAATCCAAAATGCAGTTGTAATAAAAGGAACTGTTTCACCTTCTACTTCTTCTAATACATATTGAAGTGCTTCTTCTTTCGCAATATCTATTACTTCCGAAGGTGCCCCTTCAAAATAATTTTTCGCATCAATCCACTCATCAATTCTCTCACTATTCACATCTTGAAGACATACAATCGTGTAATTCGGATGAAACGTAATTGTCCCTTGTCCGCCTTGGCTATCTTGCATACTATAGTTAAATCCATCCCATGAACTTTCATGTGAGAAATCTGGACAATGCGCTACATTAATTGCATGGGCAATCGACTTTAAAACGCATCCTTTCCATAATTGTTCTCTATCTATATGTAATTTATATTTACTCATCATCTTCCCCCATGCGCATATTTTTTTCTATTATCTTTCCTCTACACAATACTTGTAAATACTTTTCTATCTACTACAAAATAAAAAAGACAATACACCCCACTGTATTGTCCATTTTCTTCCCTACCATTTCTCTCTACACGTCTCAATTAAATGCAGTAAGTACCTCTTCGTCATATCTGCCCTTCTCCACCTTGAGAGCATTCTCTTTTCTTTTGGATTGTGCCGTATTCTCGCTACTTCTTTTAATAAGAGCTCCCATTCTTCCGCTGAACGTTCTGACAAGTATTGCAATCCTCTATCTTTTGAAACGATTGTTTTATAATCTAGTGTATATAAAATGCGTCCCATCGTAACGACAGCTGATTCTACCCACTCTTCTATAAAAAATAAATATGGCTTCTTCGCCTTTTCACTCCAGTACTGTTCTACGTTGTATTTCATCGTATTTACTACATCATTCCATTGTATTTGCAGCGGAAGATCTTCTGCTTCTTTTCCTGTAACTGTAATGCCTTGATTTTTCAACGTCCACCATGTGACCGCATTAATGTCCCAATGACCAACATTAGCTTTACCATCTGCACAATACACGTACTCGTTCATTTCATCATTGTATTTCCCTAAGTCAGCAAGCGGAATATACATACCGTCCATTCTTTTACCTAGCGTATTGTCACTAAGTTTCTTATGTAGTTCCACAAGCTGCTGTTTTTCAGCTTCATTCACGGAATCATTTATCACTGTAACAAAATCAACATCGCTCGTTTCCTTATGAAATGCACCTAGTGCGATGGATCCGTAAATATATACCCCGACTATTTTTTCATCCAAAAAAATTTCTTTTAATTCTACTGTGTACCGCTCCATTAACTGTTGTACTTCCGTTGGTAACGCATGCTTCACTCCATTTTTCATATCTATCCCTCCAATAAAAAAGCCTTTGCAAATTCGCAAAGACTTCTTGTTTTATAAATATTTCTCGATTTCTTCATAAACATCCTTCAAACGAGGATTTCCTTCTCCAACAATTTCTCCATTTACAAGAACGACCGGATAAAATAAATCTTCTTCCACTATGCGCTCAGCGAATGCTTTTTTATCCGCATCTTCTTGTTCTTCTTGGAAATCAATATACTCGAAATTAAATTTATTTTCTTGTCCTTCATATTTACGACCAATTGCCGCTTGTAACCATTCAAACGTTTCTGTTGAAGATGGCATTCCGACGCAGCTCGCACAAATTACTTTCGTCCCATACACTTGCACATTAACCATTTCTTCTCCCCCACTTCTTGTCCCAACAGTATATTCAGATGTCTTATTACATAAGCACATCATTTTACAAACTTATTCCATACCCCTATACTGAAAAAACACGATACAATATTTCGACAATAAAACAAGAAGAGAAAAAATAGATTTTCCCCTCTATCTTGATTATAATAAAACTGATGAAAGGAGTCGATAAAAATGGAAAACCCACATATGCAAGAACAAGTATTAGAAGTATTAGATAAATTACGTCCATTCTTACTTCGCGATGGCGGAGACGTTGAATTAGTAGACATTGAAGAAGGTATCGTAAAACTACGCCTTATGGGTGCATGCGGAAGCTGCCCAAGTTCTACAATCACACTAAAAGCTGGTATCGAGCGCGCGTTACTTGAAGAAGTACCAGGCGTTATCGAAGTAGAACAAGTATTTTAATTAAAAGCGGAAGCGGCTCGTTCAAAGTCACTTGCTAAAAGGAGACCAAATTCGGTCTCCTTTTTTTATTCAAATCACATTTATCCGTTAACATCATAAAACAAAATTGGAAATCCTTCTCAAAAAATGCGATAATTAATACTATATAGTGAATCGTTCACACATATACAGTAAAAAAACATAGGGGGACGACAGATGCCAAAAATGGGGAACACTTTTGTAACAATCCAAGAACTAGAAAAGAAAAAAGAGTATTTACTAGGCCTTTCATCCGTTATACCAACATGGAATACAAGCTATCAATTTTTATTTAAAGAAATCCAGCAAGAATTATTGGGTAAAGTAAATGAAAAGCTCGAAAGGCATCAATTCGTTTTAAATATATGTACAGATCAGCAGGTAGGGGCATAATGTATTACATAAAATTGTGGTATATAAAAAAGAGACCTCACTCGGTCTCTTTTTTATATTTTTAAGATAACCAATCTAATTTTCTAATCCCGAGCTTATCTACTGGTAAACGAAGTGAGCCATAAAAGTGCTTCATAAATTGCTCTGAGCGGTTCACATCGTGTAAAATGGCTTCTAAGCGATCTCTATATATGCTTTTTTGTTCTTCGTTTCCAGTTTGATAATATCGTTCGACCGTTTCAAAATAGTGAAGCGGGAACAGGAGCCTTGCAAATAATAAACGCCAACCAAATGAGGACAGCGAGTAATTCCGTTCATAATCTGTAACAAATTGAACGATTGTTTGATCCCAGTCTTTCTTTTTTTCAATCATCATATAGCGAATCCATTCTGCTATATCTCGAGTTGGGTGATCATACACCCAATCAAAAGGAAGTTTGAGACGCTTCGTTTGATGCCATAATAAAGGTGTGAATCGTTCTTGGCAAATTGTCGCTGCATCCGTTAGTTGCGGCGTATCATCCATTTCTGTATCAACAACATATTGAATGGCATTTTCTGCAACTCCTAAGTAATACGGGAAGGATTCAATAAACAATTGATCGAATACGTCTGTAGGGTGGTTCATCACTTGTGATTGCCAAAACTTTTCTAACTGATCGAGTCTCTTTTCCCATAACGCTTTCCATTCACCAATGCGGCTTAATTGCTCGATTTCTTCTGGAAAGAATGCACCTCGTTTATGGAATATAGAAAGTTCACTCCCTAATGACGTAGCATGTCGTTCTAACGCTCGCATACCTTTTAATAAGCAGTAATTTTGTTCTTCTATCTCACTTACATAGTAGCCGTGTATAGTTGGAACGAAAGTCGCTACAGTTATATCCCCTTGCTGGTTCATATAGTCACTGAGCTTTTTCATCTCTACAAGTACTTCTTCCTCCATTTCTCCAATTGGAACAAGTACATAAATTTTGTTGCGAATCCAAAAGCTTTTATAGGGGCCAAGGGGGATTAATTCTTTAACATGCATGTGATAATGCTCATAAATATGCTGAATCATCGCAGTCGCCACCTATGGTTTTTCTTTATATATATGAGCTTGTGCTCGCCTTTCATTCCTATGCACATGATAAAGCAACGAAACGTATACAAATACTAAAAAGAAAAAAAGGTGATAAACATGAAAGAATCAAATCAACTACAAGAAAGAGCATTACAACTATTACAAGAACGTGGTGTAACAATTGACGATATTGCTGAACTTGTTCATTTTCTTCAAAAAAAATATCATCCAAATTTAGAGATGTCAGAATGCCGTTACAATGTAGAACGTGTACTATCAAAACGTGAAGTACAAAACGCACTGATTACTGGTATCGAGCTTGATGTCCTTGCTGAAAAGGGAATGCTAAGTGAACCGTTACAAGATATTGTAAAACGTGATGAAGGCTTATACGGAATTGATGAAGTTATCGCACTTTCTATCGTAAACGTGTACGGCTCTATCGGTTTCACGAACTTTGGATATATTGATAAATTAAAACCTGGTATTTTAGAATACTTAAATGATAAATCAACTGGAAAGGTGCATACATTCCTTGATGATATCGTTGGCGGAATCGCTGCCGCTGCTTCAAGCCGTTTAGCGCACCGAGCTGAGCACTCAGAATAATAATGTTTTCTAGGCCGTCAGTTTCATGCTGACGGCCTTTCGTATTCCATAAGCATAAATTCTCTTCCGCGGCTCAAAAAAATAATCCCTTGTTTAAATCCGATATTTTTATATAACGTAATCGCTCTTGTATTAAATGTTGCTACGCTTAATCGAAACATTTTTGCATTAAACTCTTTCGTGGCAAACGCTATTCCAGCTTGGAAGAATTCTTTCCCTATTCCCTTCCCAGTTAACGCCGGCTTCATGCCAAGTCCGATATCAATCACATCTTCTCCACCATATAAATTAGCATCTCTTCCACCTGGCACTTGTGCATTTGCTCCAAAACAAAAATAACCGATGAGGTCTCCTTGATCGTCACAACAGCCATAATACGTTCCATCTAATAGCTCTTCTATTACTTCTTTCTCGCCTGAAAAACTATATAAACTATAAGGTTCCTCGTACGTCCACGTATTTATCTCCATCGCTTCTTCTTTTGTTAACACATGTATATCCAACCTTCTCACTCCTTATCAAATTTCTATATATTTACTCATTCATTTTTCACATTAAATTTCCCTCTAATTGCAATATGCAGAATTACATACGCACAGCTATTAAACAGATGGTACAATTTATTTGAATCGCTGTTGCTACACTTCTTGATTAGAGAAAAGGCGTTAAAACGGAAATTAGCGTCTTATCAACCTCAAGCAATTGGCACATTTTGTCATCTTAAAAGACACTCGAACGAGTGTCTTTTTTTCTATATCCAACAAGGACTTACTCATTTCAAAGTATAAATACATAAAATAATGTAAATCATGACACGCATGAATCACTTTCTAAAAGTTATAAAGTAGATTCAAAATAAAAAAGCACTCTTAACTAGAGTGCTTTTTACTTTCAAACAAGGAGGCTACATATATGGATAGTACTCTCGTATTTAACTTTGGCATTGGTATTGTTATCATTTTATTCGTCTTCTTTGTACTTTGTATGAGCGGGGTATAAAAAGGCGATTTTCGAGCGTCTTTTTATACATACATATGTATTACTTGACTTCTATAAAAGTAGTAACCATAATAGTTACAGAAATACAAATAGCTATTCACATATCCACAAATAGGAGGAAGAAAAATGAAACATGTAATCGTTTATGCACACCCGAATACAGAAAGCTTCAACCATGCGATTTTAGAAACGGTAAAAAGTGAATTAGAAGGAAAAGGTCACGAAGTACGCGTTCGCGATCTATACGAATTAAACTTTAATCCAGTATTAGGCGCTTCCGATTTCATCTCATTTTCTCAAGGAAATACACCAGAAGATATTAAAGAAGAACAAGAACATATCTCTTGGGCTGACAGCATTACATTCATTTATCCAGTGTGGTGGGCGGGACTTCCTGCTATTTTAAAAGGATACGTTGACCGTGTATTCAGCCATGGATTTGCTTATGCTTACGGTGAAAACGGCATTGAAAAGTTATTAAGCGGTAAAAAAGGATTGTTATTATCTACAATGGGCAATACGAAAGAGGCATACACAGCAGGTGGCATGTTTGATGCAATGAAGAAAACAGCGGATGTTGGTATTTTTGAATTTACAGGCATTGAAACAATTGAGCATACATTCTATACAAGTGTTCCTTCTGTGGATGACAGTGTGCGTAAGCAATATCTTGAAGAAGTGAAAGACGTTGTGAATCGTGCATTCTAACAAAATTATATCGGCGATTTTTCAAATATATCGACTTACCGATAAAAATCAACACTAGTCACAACTGAATGTTAGCCCACACCAATCGGGCTGCCAGCAAATATCAGAAAAAAAGCTGTTCCAAAGTTTGGAACAGCTTTCTTCATTACATCTTCTCAATCCACTCCGTCAAGTTATGCACAACTTGCGTCGGTTGTACTTCGTATTCTGTTAACTTCTCCACAGTTGTGACTCCAGTGTGGACAAGAAGCGTATGCATACCAGCATTTATTCCTGCTAAAATGTCTGTATCGTAGTTATCCCCAACCATTAATGCTTCATTCTTTTCTATGCCAAGCACTTTCAAAGCTTGTTCCATAATGATTGATTCTGGTTTTCCGATAAAGATTGGATCCACACCTGTTGATACTGCTACAACTGATGTTAATGAACCATTACCTGGTAATAATCCTCGCTCAGTTGGGATGGCAATATCCCCATTTGTAGAAATAAACGTCGCGCCATTACGCACAGCAAGACACGCTTTTGCTAATTTTTCATATGTGATGTCACGATCTAAACCCACAACAACGAAATCAGGATTTTCATCCACAAGTTCAAATCCTTTTTCCACAAGTGCATCGTGTAAGCCTTCTTCACCAATCATATATACAGTTGCGTCTTGTTTACGTTCATAAATGAAGTTCGCAGTCGCCATACTCGTTGTGAATACTTGCTCTGCTTTCGCTGGAATATCGAAACGAACAAGCTTTTCTGCTACCTGTTCCGGTTTGCGAGTTGAGTTATTCGTAACGAATAAATATGGAATGCCGCGCTCTCCTAATGCTTTTACGAAGTCGCTTGCTTCTTCAATTTGTTCTTCTCCGCGATACATCGTACCGTCTAAGTCAATTAAGTAACCTTTATACATCGATTATGTCTCTCCTTCTATGCTAACGTTCTCACCTTATCATACCACTCTTATATTACCCGCTTTTCCAAAAGAAAAAAACGCTTTACCTTAAAGCGCCCCATAACGTTCATTTTTTCTCTTTTATTTGGTAAGAACAACTACAATCGCCCTCGCACATATTTGCTAGCGTTTTCACTTCTGCGTTCGTAAATAAACGCTTATACATTTCTTTTTCATCTTCACACACTTGCGGGAATCTCTCGGCAATTTCCTTTAACGGACAGTTTTGTTTTTCAATTACGAAAGATTTCTCTCCATCTCTCTTTATTTGAACCATATAACCATTTTTCTCTTGCATAGCTGCTATCTCTTGCACTTTATATGCTAAATTCTTTTGATTACTCACTCTCTTTTGTAACTGTTCTTCCATTCGCTTCGTTCTCTCTTTTAAAACGTAACGAAGTATTTTTTCATCGCCCATTCGAGCTAAATCTTCTAGCATATCAATCGCAAATTGCTTATACTCTTTCGGGAATGTATCTTCTCCCTTTTCGCTTAATCCATACAAATAAGTTGGTCTTCCGACATGTTGCCTTACCATCTTAGAATAAATGAGTCCGTCTTTCTCAAGATTACTTAAATGTCTTCGAATCGCCATTTCTGTAATCTCTAAAACGTCAGCTAGTTCCGCTACCGTGTGCTCTCCCTTTACTTTCAACAATTGTACAATCTCGTCTTTCGTAGTACGTGCTTCCCCCATACTTCACCCTTCTCCCTTTTCTTTCTCACATACAATATAAGATCCCCAAAAGGCATTCTCTGGGGATCTTATAAGCATAATTATTCTGGTACAAATGCAGATACAGGTCCTAATTCCTTTTCTAAATAACTGCGAATATTTGCTGGGTATTTCTCTACCACTGCAATATGTTTTTGAATCGTCTTATATAATTCATCATGATTCATTTGAATATAATCTTGCGTAAGCATTTTTCGAAGAAGGATAATTTCTTTCATCCCTTGTCCATCTTCTTCACTTATCACTCGCTCGTCCATTAAAATATCAATAATATCTTCATAGCTTCCTGGATCGCGCATAATAAATCCATCAATCATCGCATTTCCTACATCTAATACACAATCAATAATAAGATGGGCTATGCGCTCTAATGCGTAAAATTCAAACTCGGTTTCATATATCTTTTTCTCTTGAAATGTACTTGTTGCTCGTTCTAAACATACTAGCATTTGTTCTATTTTCTTTCTGTCTACAAAATACATGAATGTCACCTACCTGGAAATTAAAGCATTTACATTTTAATTGTAACGCTTTCTTCTGAAAAAATCGACAATTTTTCGAATTCACCTTTTCTCCGTTATTTGTTATAGTTATATTTGTATGATTTTTGAAATTGGAGGAATGGAATCTTGGAACGTGAACTCGCACTAGAAATTGTCCGTGTAACAGAAGCAGCAGCCTTAGCATCCGCACAGTGGATGGGCCGCGGAAAGAAAAATGAAGCAGATGATGCAGCAACTACAGCAATGCGTGATATGTTCGATTCAGTAAACATGGCAGGTACAGTTGTAATTGGTGAAGGAGAACTTGATGAAGCACCGATGTTGTATATTGGTGAAGAACTAGGAACGGGTAACGGTCCAGAAGTAGACATCGCCGTTGATCCATTAGAAGGTACAAACATCGTTGCAAAAGGTCTTGCAAATGCAATGGCAGTTATTGCAATCGCAGACAAAGGGAACCTTCTTCATGCTCCTGATATGTACATGGAAAAAATCGCGGTTGGTCCAAAAGCAGCTGGTAAAATTAGCTTAGATGATCCAATTGAAAAAACAATTGAAATTGTAGCAGAAGCTAACAATAAAAAGATTCGCGATCTAACAGTTATCGTTCAAGAACGTGAACGTCATCAAGATATTATTGACCGTGTTCGTGCAAAAGGTGCACGCGTAAAATTATTTGGTGACGGTGATGTTGGTGCGTCAATCGCAACAGCACTACCTGGAACGGGTATCGACTTATTCGTAGGTATTGGCGGAGCTCCAGAAGGTGTTATTTCTGCAGCAGCATTAAAGTGCCTTGAAGGTGAAATGCAAGCTCGCTTAGTTCCAATGAACGAAGAAGAAGAAGCTCGTTGTCGTGAAATGGGATTAGAAGATCCTCGTCAACTTCTTATGTTAGATGACTTAGTATCTGGGGATGATGCAATCTTCTCAGCAACTGGTGTATCTGCTGGTGAGTTATTAGACGGTGTTAAATTCCTTGGCGGAGACTTAGCTGAAACATACTCTATCGTAATGCGTTACAAAACAAGAACAGTACGATTCATTAAAACACATCACCATTTAGATCATAAACCACACTTAAACTTAGATATTTAATAAAGGAGCCATGTGTATGGAAGAACGTTTCTTTCTGTACGACGATACTGTCGCTACAAAAACTCGTTTCGTTAGCTTTATGGGAGAAAATGAGCGTCACGATTTAGCGCTATTATACTCCGATCGTCATTACGGTAAAACAATTGTCCTTGATATGCAACGCAATAAATTTGCAATCATCGGTGCTGACGATTTAAACGAACCAGGCTACTTAGAGCACGCATTTTCTATGACTGAAGAAATTGCAGAAGAATTACGCTCATTTTTATTTGAACTTATATAATTTATCGTATGCACCAGCTATTTTAGCTGGTGTTTTTTCATCACGAGTATTTTGAATTTTCAATCTTTTGTGTTATAATTAAGAATAAATCTATTTGGATAGAAAGGACGTTATCTACGTATGCCAACAACTACTTTGTAATGGACCAGCAATTGGATAGCATTACTCTCAAAAAAGCACCGTGCTTTTTCAAGGGAGTAGTCTGCCCATTCCCATTACAAAGGAGCGTATTGCATCTGTAGTATGATGTTTACGGAGGTTCCTCTTTGGGGACCTCCTTTTATTCTTGTCTTTTTCTCATGCCTTCATACTACAAGACATCCAAATAGCTGTATTACGTTCCTTTACCACTACTATAAGAGGTGAAGGAAAATGCAGAAAGTACAACTTTCTTGGAGTTTATATGAAAACGAGCAAAACACAATCGAAAAATATTGTAAAAATTGCAGACGTACTACCCTATTTACCGACACAAATATTCGTAGGCATAACGCCAACGGAAAAAACATATACCGCTTTGCCATTTATAAATGTCCGAAAGACCATACGTGGAATCAAAAACTTCGTATTTATAAAGCATTTACTGATCACGTTGAAACAGTCGATATGACGCAGCAGGATCAGCCAGAAACAACTACTACCATTTCCATTACGCAACATCAAGAAAGCGGCATAACCGAAATCACGATCGTATTAGATATTGTTTTCGGTTCCCACCGCATCGATAAAGCCTTATCCACATATATTTCCGACTGGAGCCGTACACGCATTGTGGATAAAATTAAAAATGGGGATATTCAATTAAACGGACAACAAATGAAGCCAAATACAATACTTTCTGAAGGCGATCATATCTCGATTTGTTTGTAAGCAAAAATATGCAAAAAATCCTCTTACAATTGTAAGAGGATTTTTTTATTTCTTCACTTTTCGTAATACAAAATGTGCGCAACCGAAGTTACAGTACTCGTATAAATACTCCGTTAACGTACTAATTTTCGTATCATATGTCGCACGTTGGTTACTATCATCAAAGAATCCGCGCAATCTAAGTTGCTCATATCCCCAGTCCCCAACGATGTAATCATATTTATTTAAAATTTCTGCATAGCGCTCTTTAAATGCTTCTTCACTAAAACCGTCACGAAAGTTTTTAATTACTTCGTACTGAACATTATTAATGCTCACCGTAGCATGAATCTCTTGCTTTTGCTCCATCATTAACTTCCTCTCTAAGCATTCTTCTTTTTATCGTATCACAAAGCATAACAACCAACAATTTCAAATACAAAAAATTGCAAATTAGTACATGCTATGGAGAAGGAGGTGATACATCGTGAAAAAACAAATTTTACTTTCCCTTCTCACTCTTTCCTTATTTGCAGGCTGCCAATCAGCGAACAAAGCTGAAATGGAACGTGAAGAAGGAAGCCGTGTTCTTGTTTCCAATAAAAACGACATGTATCATACGGAAAATACAAATACAAGACTCACAAGAGTCGGTTATTCTTCTAAACAAAAGCATGAAGTATCTAACAAACAAGTAGGGGCCATTAATCGCGAGAAGGTCGCTGAAATGATTACAAGCATGACAGTCAAACTTCCTGACGTTACAAACGCTGCTACACTCGTTACCGATGATGAAGTATTTGTTGTATATCGTGCAAACACAACGGATCCAAAACTTGTAGCGGATCAAGTATATAGAGCTGCTTTGTCCATCGTCCCTCGCTATTATAAAGCATATGTATCAACAGACCAAAAGTTGATTTCCCAAATTCAAGGCCTTCAATCTGGCGCATTAAATGATACAGAATATACGCAAAGCCTCGATATGCTAAAACGTGAAATGAGTAAAAATCCTCATTTGAACAATACGGGAGATCAGACCTTGAATGATATGATTAAAAAGTAAAACAGGTGGAGAAAATCTCCACCTGTTTTACTTTTTATTTTTTATTACGATCCGCATAAACTTCCATCGCATCACACATAAACTGCGCTAAACCTTCGCCAAACTTATCGATATTTTTCGTGAAGCGCTCATCAGCGACGTACATTTGACCGAGGCCCTTAAAAGCGTCTAATGAATAGTGACTAAAGTTTTGCAAGTAATCGTACCATACTTTAATAGCTGCCTGCGCCTCTTTAGAATCTGGTGCATCGTGTCTAAGCGCTGCTAAATTTCTATAAATAGCATTAAACTCCTCTTGGTTCTCTTTTGACATACCTTTTGCATATCCATTCGATTTATCTAGAGCTGTATCTCCCCATTTTTCACGTGCTTCTTCTTCATATGGATTATGGCTGAAATCGAATCCTTCAAATTTCTCTTTGGTTGTCATTTCAATCTCTCCTTTTGTATGCTGAATTGTTTTATCAATTGTCGCAATCACTTTATCTAACCTGGTACGTTTTTCAAGAAGCATTTTCTTATGAAGAATAAGCGTCTCCTCTCGGTTAAATGAAGGACTCGTGATAATCTCTTTAATCTTCTTCAAAGGGAAACCAAGCTCTTTAAAAAATAAGACTTGTTGTAATATTTCTAAATTTTCGTCAGAATAGAGACGGTATCCTGAATCTGTTATCTCGTCTGGAGTTAATAATCCAACTGCATCATAATGATGTAGTGTACGCACGCTAATTCCAACTAGATCTGCTACTTCTTTTACTCTCATTGGCATTTCTTCTCTCTCCCTCCATACATACAATAAACCATTACGTAACGTTATAGTCAATCAAAATTTTATTTTCTTTCTAAAAGTTTCATCTCTCCCATATTTCATGCATAATAGATATGTACATATATTAGAAAGCGGTGAAAGTATGGTTTCAAATACTGTAATTGCCAGCATCATTTTTCAACTCATTGTCTCGATTCTGATCCCAATTATCGTACTCGTTTATTTCCGTAAAAAATATAATATGAATTGGAAAGTGGTCGGCGTTGGTGTTCTTATCTTTATCGGATTCACCCAAATTCTTGAAACACCATTCCACCTATTTATGCGCGGTAATCCAACAATCGCTCCATTTTTAGAAAATCCGTTTGTCTTCGCAATTTATGGCGGATTGACTGCTGGTATTTTTGAAGAATTAGGACGCTTCGTTGCCTTCTTCTTCTTACTAAAAAAATATCTAGAATATAAAGATGGCTTCGCTTATGGAATTGGTCACGGCGGAATTGAATCTATTTTAATTGGCGGTTTTTCTGCATTACAAGCATTAATCTTTGCTAATTCTATTAACGATGGTAGCTTCGCTCGACTGATTGAACAAAAACCCGAGCTTAGCATTTTACAGGACATGTTAATTCAGCAACCTGCCTACTTATACTTCCTTGGTAGCTTAGAAAGAATTATGGCACTCGTGCTTCAAATCGCCTTTACAATGCTTGTTTTATACGCAGTCAAACAGAAGAAATATATCTTCCTAGTATACGCTATACTATTCCACGCATTTGTAGACTTTTTCGCGGCACTTTACCAAACAAAAACAATCAACATCTTCGTTGCCGAAGGAATTACACTTCTGTGTACAATTGGCGCTGTCGTTCTTATTCGCAAAATGAAAGAGAAATTAATGAGTGTACCGGAGTAAAAAATAAACCACCAAAATTGGTGGTTTATTTTTTATATGGATGATAACTTTTGCCCTCTTGCAGCTCCCTCTTTGTTTCTGCATCTATAACGATATATTTATGAAACTCTCCTACTTCATTTTGAATAAAAGAAGTGAAAAAGTATACTTGGCGATCAGAGTGAACAAAAAAATCTTGAAGTACCACTCTACCTCGACAACCGACAGCTGTTTTTTGTAGGAAAGAAAATTCTTCATCAGGCACTTCTTTAAATAAGATTTTTTTCCGAACACTATATGCTGCATTTTTGTATTCTTTATAGATCTTCTTATCTAACTGTTTATAAAAAACATCCTCACTCACAAATGACTTATTTCGATTGCTTGGATAATTTAGTTTTTGATTCGACTCTGCATAAGTTGTGGACAAGTGTATAAAAAAACAAAGACTAAATACAATACATATCATTTTATTCATGATTGCACCTCAAATGTTCATTATCCACATTACTTTTCCACATATTTAAATCAATATACTGTTTCCAATAAAAAGGAATTATTTCTACATTTGTCGAAGTATATAGCGTCAACTTGAAAGATGGGGATGAATTATGAAGAAAATTATTATAATACGACATTGTTCAGCAATTGGGCAAAAACGTGATGATGAATTAACGACCGATGGAAAAGACCAAGCAAACACCCTTGCTACATTCCTCTTAGAAAATCATCTACAAATCGATCATATTATTTCAAGCCCATTTGTCCGAGCTATCGATTCCATTCGGCCCTATGCGCTCCAAGCTAACTTATCTATCCAAGAAGATGAACGATTAACTGAACGCATATTGAGCAACATTCCAATGGATGATTGGATGCAAAAACTAGAATCTACTTTTACAAATATAGATATTGCCTTTTCAGGCGGAGAGTCAACAAAACAAGCAACAGACCGGGCCCTATCGCTTATTCAAGACGTTTTACAATTAAACCATACGACAACACTACTTGTTACACATGGCAATTTACTTACGCTCATTTTAAAGCATTTTGATCATACAATTGGCTTTAATGAATGGAGAACTTTAACGAATCCTGATATTTACGAAATTACAATCGACGAACAATGTATCATAAAACGCTTATGGGAAGCATCGTCCAAGTAATATCCCTTTCCAAAACATTCAGTTGACGCCACGAGAAGAGACTGTTCTAACAATAGAAAGGGGTATCATTTCATATGTACGAAGACGTACTTGCTTTACTACATAAAACAAATGTTTCTTATGAAAAATTCGAACACGAACCAGTACTCGATTATGAGACCGATCGGATCGTACGCGAGAGACTTGGCTTACAAGGCACCCCAAGTAAAAGCTTATTTTTAAAATCAAAGTCTGGAGATTATTACGTATTTTTTACGTTAGAGGGCACAAGGCTCAACCGGGGAGAGATGAAAGAACTATCAGGAGAACGCTTATCTCTCTGTTCTCCTGATGAACTGCGAGACAAAACTGGTTGTACGCCGGGATGTGTGGCTCCTTTCGGATATTCACACGATGTAACAATTATTGTGGATAACGCTATTTATACGTACGATAAAATTTTAATTACACCTGGTGTTCCTGAATTTACAATTGAATTATCCACAGAAGAATTAAAAAAGATTTTATTAACATGTCCAAATACCGTTTTAGAGTACAAACAAAAAGAGAGCTAATCATTAGCTCTCTTTTTTTCATTATTTAGCTTCCTGCTGTTTTTTCTTTTGCAGAACGTACTTGCTCGTCCGCATGGTAAGAAGAACGCACAAGTGGGCCAGCTTCACAGTGGCTAAATCCTTTGCTAAGTGCAATTTCTTTAAGCTCTGCAAATTCTGCTGGTGGGTAATATTTAAGAACTGGTAAATGCTTCTTAGATGGTTGTAGGTATTGCCCAAGAGTTAAAATATCCACATTGTTTGCACGTAAGTCATCCATTGCTTCAATTAAATCTTCTCTCGTTTCACCTAAGCCCACCATAATGCTCGATTTAGTTGGAATATCAGGCTGCATTTCTTTCGCTCGACGTAAAAACTCTAATGAACGTTCATATTTTGCTCTAGCGCGAACTCGGTCAGATAATCGACGTACTGTTTCAATGTTATGGTTTAAAATATCTGGTTTTGCATCCATTAACATTTTTAAGTTTTCTTCTACTCCACCCATATCAGATGGTAATACTTCGATAGACGTGAATGGGTTTTTACGACGTACTGCGCGTACTGTTTCAGCAAAAACAGCTGCTCCCCCGTCCTTTAAATCATCACGTGCAACCGCTGTTATAACAACGTGCTTTAAGCCCATTTGTACTACTGAATCTGCTACGCGTTCTGGTTCTTGTAAATCAAGCTCAGTTGGTAAGCCTGTTTTAACCGCACAAAAACGACAAGCACGTGTACAAACCGCACCTAAAATCATAAATGTTGCTGTTTTTCTTACAGCCCAGCATTCATGAATATTCGGACATTTTGCCTCTTCACAAACGGTATGAAGATTCTTAGAACGCATCATTTTCTTTAAGCCTGTATAGTTTTCATTCGTGTTTAACTTAATTTTCAACCATTCGGGCTTGCGCTTATATTCTGTTTGTTTTGTCATGGTTATCAACTCCGCACAATATGAAATAGTTTACCGTGTTCGCTTCTTTCAATGTAACATATCTATTCTAACGTATGAAAGCGATTTGCTCAAATGAAGATTCTAAGATTTTTTCCAATCGTTCCCTATAATGAAATACTCCGTATATCCCACACTAAAAAGAGTGATGTTGTGAAAGGAGTCTATTTCATGCTTCGAAAAATTTCTCTTTTGCTTTCTATTTGTTTTCTTCTCCACCAAAACATCGCTTACGGTGAAGATAATCAGCAAAGCATATACGAAAAGCGCATGGCACTATATAAAGAAACCGAGCAGTCTTCAGGCATTCCATGGTATTACTTAGCTGCAATGGATCAATATGAAAGAAATATACGGAGCGTAAGAAAAGATATTCCGAAAAAACCAGATGCCATCATTTCCCTTTATTTCAAACCAGAAATATGGGCTGGACCTATTAATAGTAACGATACTCTCCCCCATACAATTTCTCTATTTGGCGGAATAGGTTTAGATGGTGACAAAGATGGATTTGCAAATGCAAATAGCGACCGTGATCTTCTGCATACCGCAGCGACTATTTTAAGGAAACAAGGAACGTCAGAAGACCGTATTAAAATTATGCTTTGGGAATATTATAGACGTGCAAAAACAGTTGATTTAATTAGCGAATATGCCCAAATTTATAAACATTATGGACGTATTAATTTAGAGGGAAATGCTTTTCCTCTTCCGATCCGTAGTGACCATAGCTACCGTAGTACTTTCGGCGCTGGAAGAAGTTTTGGCGGCAGAAGGATTCATGAAGGAACAGATATTTTCGCCGGATATGGCGTGCCAGTAAGATCGACTTGCTATGGCATTATTGAAACGAAAGGTTGGAACCGCCTTGGTGGATGGCGCATTGGTATTCGCGACCTTCATAACAATTACCATTATTACGCTCATTTAGGCGGGTTCTCAAAAGAAATACAGCTTGGACAAATTGTTGAGCCAGGGAAAGTAATCGGATTTGTTGGTAGCACTGGTTATGGACCTCCTGGTACAGCCGGAAAATTTCCGCCCCACTTACATTTTGGCATGTATAAAGACAATGGCTATACAGAATGGGCCTTCGATCCATACATGCATTTAAGCCTTTGGGAACGCAAAGAACGAGCAAATACAAAACGATAACCGTAGCTGCATTGCTACGGTTATTTTTTATCCATTAAAAGCCTGGCTGAGCCGGATTTCACTTTATTTACAACTAACTATCTGTTTTCTTTTTATCAGGTACAGCAACACTTCCACTTCCATAATACGTAGGCACTTCCCCTTGAACGATACGCGTCGCAATCGGAACATTTTGTTTCACCGTTATCTCTTTCGTATGAAATGGAATAATTACTTGCAATGTTACTTCCATTTCCATAACAATTTGAATCGCTGTAGTATTAATCCCATGCGGCTCAATTTTTTGTTTAATATCTGTATTCACATGCCCAATTGGCGTGAAATGAATCGGAATATCTGGTCCTATATTACCAAGAAGCGCATTATCAGTTACACGCCCAAAAGGAACTGCCATAGTCGCCCCGTTTTTTTCAGAAATACCTAGCTCCTTCAACTTCCCTTGTTCTACTTGCTGCAAATATTTTTCTATGTACGTGGTCGTTGACGTTACGATTTCATTTACTTGCTTTGTATTTAAATTAATTGTAGATACTTTTCCGTTTTTATCATTCTGTACTTTCATTAATGAATCTACATCGAATCCTTCATTAATTCGATCGTTTACTGCCTTCGTCATAATTGCCGTCGCCATTTTATGCGTCTCTACTTCCCCATATTTAATTAAGGTCGGCTGAATATTATTATTCACAATCCACAACCCTTGCGTAAGTAATATAACAAAAAGAATAAACGACATAAGCAGTATATACCGAAAGGCAATAGGTCCCCTTCGAAACCGCGAGTTTTTCGAGCGAAATATACTCATAAAAAAACCTCCTTCTTATATCATTTCTATGCAAGAAGGAGGGACGATATATGCTTATCTCATTTTTAATAATGCTTCTTTTCCAATCGTTCCTGCTGGAATGCCTAATGCTTCAGCTCCAGTCGTTACCGATTCTAGCGGCGCTTCAAGAAGTTGTTCAATCGTTCTTACACCAACCGCACGGCCAGCAATAATTCCTCGATCACCTAACTTCTCATTTAAAAGACCTACATCTAATGCACCACACATAATATATCCTTTATCGCTCATTACAGCTAGCAAATTTGTCTTTGGAAGTTTCACGCTAACCGCAATAAACGTATAATTATCAATTATAATTGGCTCCACATTAACCATAGTTCACACTCCTCTCTTTCTTATCTGTATGACAAGAGAAAAATGAGTGTTACAAGTTAACTAGCCTATAGTTTAACGGAAGATTTATAAGTTATTAACATATCTGTTAACACATCTCTAAGTAGTTCTGGCATATAATATTGTTTGTCAGAAAGTGTGGATAGCTCTGGGTATAAGTAGCCAAATGTAAACATATCAATTGTTCCTACTGTATATATACGATCTAATTCCAGCGATTCCCCGTTAATTAATACATCTTCGAGTAAAATTTTATTCCCAGGAATCGTATCTGGAATTACTTCTACACCCGCGTAAATCATTTTCCCCATCACTTTCCCACGAAATCCGAATCCTTTCACCTCAAGATTCTCCATATTCGGCTTACGTGCTTTCAAAATAACTTCTCTTAATATCTTTCCTGGAACTTTCAAAGCACACGGATTAATTGGATGTGGACAAATTCTGTGAATATCTCCGCGCGTTACGACACCCTCTTCTAACCCTTCAAGAAGTACACCAGCATTCACCATGCCAATTTCTGCACCGCACCATTTTTTCAGCGCACTTGCTAACATATGAGAAAACGGCGTCTCATGAAACCAATCAACCTGTAATGACTCTTTTAAATGAACGACAGGCTCTGCCATTATATGCTTACTTTCTTCCTGCAGTATTTCAATTGTGGATAACGGCTCGCTATAAGCACCTAACCGTTCCGCCTTAATCGCTCTACCGTCCTTTTTCAACAGCTTCTTCGTCTCTTTATCCACAGTAAGCTGCACGTGCCCAACGTAACGTCCCCACTTTTCACAGCAACAAAGTAAAGTATTATTCATTAGAACACCACGCTCAAATAAATGATGCGTATGTGCCCCTAAAATAACATCTATATCATAATGCTCTGCCATATACTCATCCATACTTTTTCCAAGGTGAGAAAGGACAACTGTTATATGAGCCTCATCTCTTACTTCTTCTAAAATAGACTCTAAATGGATAAGCGGATCTTCAATATGCCAATCGAGCATTTGATAAAACTCTGGATACGCAACAGTTAACCCGATAAAAGCAATCGTAATCCCATCTGTCGTTGTATGTAATTTATAAGGCTTTGCCCATGATGGACGTACACCTTCTTTTTCAAATAAATTTGCAACAAGTACTTCAAATCCAGCATCATCATAGAGCCGATTTAAATGCTCTTTCGCTAACGTAATTCCTTCATTATTTCCGATCGTTACATAATCATATAACGCCTCATTTAAAAGCTTCGTATTCCCAAGCCCATTTGTCGCTTCCGAAATACTATGAAAACGATCCACATGATCGCCGATATCAATCGTCAAAACAGTCTCTCCCGCTTCCTGTCTTCGCTTTTTCTCCCCTAGAACAAACCGAGAAATTTGCGGCCAATTTTCAAAATGACTATGTATATCGTTTGTATGATAAAGGTGGATGATTGTTTCTTTATTTGTATTCAGAGAAAAAACCTCCTCTCAGTTCCTTACTGCCATTTACGCTATGCGCACACAATAATCCTGTAAATACTTTTCGTCTTTTCTTGCTATTTTACATTGTACTCGCATTGTGAGAAAAAGCAAAAGATTGTCCTTTTTATATGAGAAACTTTTGCTAATGCAGGAAATAATTCCAGATAATGGAGGGAGGGGTGGATTTGTCAAAAAGTTTAATAGAGAATTCAGTGGGTGGTTGTTCAAGTGGATTTGTCAGTATCTTTGTCTTAAACCTAGTCGTTCTCTGTTCTTATAAAATGTTTGGGGTATGTGAGGATTTTCTTTTGTCTTATCTTGTCGACAAATCGATATTCCTTGTCGAAACGTTGATATATTGAAATAATCGTTGATATATTCCCGTTTATGATCGATATATTTGAAAAATCGTTGATATATTTAGCTGAACACCCACCCGGGTATCCTCTCCCGAGCCAAGCCAAGACAAATCCGCAAAACAAAAAAGCGCCCTGCACAGCAGGACGCTTTCTTCATACATATATTATCCAGTTCCAGCGGCTAGAATAAGCCGCTGCCACTTTTAAATATTGTCCAGCTTTGCCTCCTAGACCCTCATGTCTAAGAACCTTCCGCACGAGAAGATAAAAAGCGTCTTCTGTGCGAAAGAACCTTAGCCAACGGGTCTGAACAGTCGGCTCCGCATTTCTATTTAACCGATAGAACCTTCCATCTCAAACTTGATTAGGCGGTTCATTTCAACTGCGTATTCCATTGGAAGTTCGCGAGTGAATGGCTCGATGAAGCCCATTACGATCATTTCTGTAGCTTCTTGCTCAGAAATACCGCGGCTCATTAGGTAGAATAATTGTTCTTCTGATACTTTCGATACTTTCGCTTCGTGCTCAAGTGAAACGTAATCGTTTTTGATTTCGTTGTAAGGAATTGTATCAGATGTAGATTGGTTATCCATGATTAACGTGTCACACTCGATGTTAGAGCGAGAGTTTTTCGCTTTTGGTCCGAAGTGTACGATACCACGGTAAGTTACTTTACCACCATGCTTCGCAATCGATTTAGAAACGATTGTTGAAGACGTGTTTGGTGCTAACTGAATCATTTTCGCACCAGCATCTTGGTGTTGGCCTTTACCAGCAATCGCGATAGATGAGGTTAAACCACGAGCGCCTTCGCCTTTTAAGATAACTGCTGGGTATTTCATCGTTAATTTAGATCCGATGTCACCGTCAATCCATTCCATCGTTGCGTTTTCTTCACAAACCGCACGTTTTGTAACTAGGTTGTATACGTTGTTCGCCCAGTTTTGGATTGTTGTATAACGGCAATATGCATCTTTCTTAATGATGATTTCTACTACCGCACTGTGAAGTGAGTTAGTCGTGTAAACAGGTGCTGTACAACCTTCTACGTAGTGTACGTGTGCGCCTTCGTCTACGATGATAAGCGTACGCTCGAATTGTCCCATATTTTCAGAGTTAATACGGAAATACGCTTGAAGTGGTGTATCAACTTTAACACCTTTTGGAACGTAGATGAATGATCCACCAGACCAAACTGCAGAGTTTAATGCAGAGAATTTGTTGTCTGTTGGTGGGATTACTTTTCCGAAATGCTCACGGAAAATATCTTCGTTCTCTTTTAATGCGCTATCTGTATCTTTGAAGACGATTCCTAGAGCTTCTAGGTCTTCTTTCATGTTGTGGTATACAACTTCAGATTCGTACTGTGCAGATACACCAGCTAAATATTTTTGCTCAGCTTCTGGAATACCTAATTTATCAAATGTTGCTTTAATTTCATCAGGTACTTCATCCCAAGACTTCTCAGATTTCTCAGATGGTTTTACGTAGTACGTAATTTCATCGAAATCTAAGTCGTTTAAGTCGCCGCCCCATTGTGGCATTGGCATTTCGTAGAACTTATCCAGTGATTTTAAACGGAAGTCTAACATCCACTGTGGTTCTTCTTTCATACGTGAAATTTCTTCAACGATCTCTTTTGTTAAACCGCGTCCAGCACGGAAAATCGAAACGTCTTTGTCTTTGAAACCATATTTATAATCGCCGATATCTGGCAGTTGCTTCGCCATGTTGGTGTGTCCCTCCTTAGATAACCTCGTTTTTAGGAACCTTTAACATTACTTATCTTCGTTTAAGCCCTTTTCTAACGCTTTCCACGCTAATGTTGCACATTTAATACGTGCAGGGAACTTGCATACGCCTTGTAATGCTTCAATATCTCCTAAATCGATGCTGTCATCGTACTCTTTTCCTAGCATCATGTCAGAGAAAATTTTCGAAAGCTGAAGTGCTTCTTCAATTTTCTTACCTTTTACTGCTTGTGTCATCATTGAAGCTGAAGACATTGAGATTGAACATCCTTCACCTTCAAACTTCGCCTCTTGCACAATACCTTCTTCTACTTTCATCGTAAGTTGAATACGATCGCCGCAAGTTGGATTGTTCAAGTTAACGGTAACACTATCTTCTAACACGCCATGGTTACGAGGATTTTTGTAATGATCCATAATAACTTGACGATATAACGTATCTAAATTATTAAATGACATTTGTGAAATACTCCTTTGTCTTGATTAGCGATTCAACAAATGTATCAATTTCTTCTTTTGTATTATATAAATAGAAGCTCGCACGTGCTGTTGAAGAAGCTTTTAACCACTTCATAAGCGGTTGTGCACAGTGATGTCCTGCGCGAACTGCAATGCCTTCTACATCTAATACAGTCGCTACATCGTGAGGATGTACGTCTTCAATATTAAATGTAACAAGACCAGCGCGATGCTTTGGACCATAAATTGTAACGCCATCTACTTCTGATAGTCTTTCTAAAGCGTATTGCGCTAATTCATGCTCATGCTTTTCAATATTATCAAGACCGATTTCTTCTAGGAAATCAATTGCTGCACCAAGTCCGATTGCATTACCGATAATCGGTGTACCTGCTTCAAACTTCCACGGAAGCTCTTTCCACGTAGATTCTTGTAAATCTACGAAATCAATCATTTCACCGCCAAATTCAATTGGCTCCATATTGTTCAGCAATTCTTTTTTACCATATAATACGCCGATACCTGTAGGTCCGCACATCTTATGAGCAGATAATGCGTAGAAATCACAGTTTAAATCTTGTACATCCACTTTCATGTGAGGTGTACTTTGTGCACCATCAACGACCATAATTGCGCCATTTTCGTGTGCGATTGCTCCGATTTCTTTTACAGGGTTAATCGTTCCAAGTACGTTTGATACTTGCATAATAGAAACGATTTTTGTATTCGGTGTAACTGTTTGACGAACATCTTCTAAAGAAATTGTACCGTCTGGTTGAAGCGGAAGATATTTTAAAGTTGCACCAGTTTTCTTCGCAACTTGTTGCCACGGAATGATATTACTATGGTGCTCCATGTAAGAAATAACGATTTCATCGCCCTCTTTTACATTTTCAAGACCATAGCTAGCTGCTACTGTATTTAATGCAGTTGTCGTTCCGCGTGTGAAAATAATCTCTTCCATTGATTTCGCGTTAATAAACTTGCGAACTTTCTCACGTGCACCTTCATACGCGTCGGTAGCTTTCGTACCGAGCGTATGAACACCGCGATGCACGTTAGAATTATATTCTTTATAGTAACGTTCTAACGTTTCAATGACTTGAATTGGTTTTTGAGAAGTTGCTGCACTATCGAAATAAACAAGTTGTTTGCCGTTCACTTTTTGATCAAGAATTGGAAACTGTTTGCGTATTTCATGAATATTCATTAGCGAACTTTCCTTTCAATTACCTCAACAAGCTGTGCCTTTACTCCTTCAATTGGAAGCTCATTAACTACAGGTGCTAAGAATCCATGGATGACTAAACGTTCTGCTTCGCGTTTTGGAATACCACGGCTCATCAAGTAGTATAGTTGGACTGGATCTACGCGACCTACTGAAGCTGCGTGACCTGCCATTACATCATCTTCGTCGATTAAAAGAATTGGGTTTGCATCACCGCGTGCTTTTTCATCTAACATAAGAACGCGAGAAGATTGTTGTGCATTTGATTTAGATGCACCGTGTTCAATCTTACCAATTCCGTTGAAGATAGATGTTGCACTATCTTTTTGTACACCGTGTTTTAAAATCCAACCTTCAGAGTGTTTACCGAAGTGAACAACTTTAGTTGTAAAGTTTTGTGTTTGGTTACCACGGCCAATTGTTACTGTTTTCGTATCAGCATATGAACCGTCGCCCATTAAGTTCGTAACGTTCTCTGAAATTGTGTTTCCGTCATTCATAAGGCCTAGAGCCCAATCAATACGGCCGTCGCGTCCTACAACGCCGCGGCGGTTAACGTAAGTTGTTACGTCTTTTGCTAATAGATCAACCGCACCGAATTTCACTTGTGCGCCTTGTTCCACGATTACTTCTGCTACGATATTTGCAATACCTTTAGCATTTTCATTTGCAACGTAGTTTTCTACATAAGTTGCAGTACTGTTCGCATCAGCTACGAATAATACGTGATTATATACGTTAGCTTCTTCGCCGTCTACTAAGAATACAGCTTGAAGTGGAGTTTCAAGAACAACGTTTTTCGGAACATATACGAATGCACCGCCGTTGATTAATGCAGCATGAAGTGCAGTTAGACGATGCTCGTCTACTTTCACGCCGTCTTTCATTAAGTACTTTTGTACTAGTTCAGCGTGCTCAGTTGCTGCTGTTACGATGTCTGTGAAAATAACACCTTTTTCTTTTGCTTCGTCTGCTAAAGAAACGAATGCAGTTGTACCAGTACGTTGCACTAATACGCTGTTATTTTCATCGATTAAGTTTTTCACTGCTTCTGGAAGTTCAGTTAAAGAACTTACAGGCTCTTGCTTAGCAGCGTCGCCTTTTCCGATAAAGTCCCATTTGTCAATTTTCGTTTTATCAGGCGTTGGCATTGGAAGTTCAGTTGCTTGTGCAAGAGCTTGTAAGCGGAACTCAGTCAACCAAGCTGCTTCGTTTACTTCGCTTGCGCGTTGACGGATTGTTTCTTGATCGAAAGGTAATGTACCGATTGTCATGTTTATGCTCCTCTCTTACGCTTCTTGCTCTGTTGTTTCGTCTTCAATACCTAATTCTTTTTTAATCCAGTCGTAACCTTCAGCTTCTAGACGTTGTGCAAGCTCAGGGCCACCAGATTTAACGATACGACCGTTCATCATAACGTGAACGAAGTCTGGAGTGATGTAGTTTAATAAACGTTGGTAATGCGTAATCATTAGGCAACCGAACTCTTCGCCGCGCATTTCGTTAATACCTTTAGATACAACTTTTAATGCATCGATATCAAGACCTGAGTCGATTTCATCTAAGATTGCGATTTTTGGCTCAATCATCATTAATTGAAGAATTTCGTTACGTTTTTTCTCTCCACCAGAGAAACCTTCGTTTAAGTAACGTTGTGCCATTTCTGGATCCATTTCTAGGAATTCCATGTTTTTATCTAATGTACGGATAAATTTCATAAGAGAAATTTCATCGCCTTCTTCACGACGTGCGTTAATTGCAGAACGTAAGAAGTCAGCGTTTGTTACTCCGCTAATTTCACTTGGATATTGCATTGCTAGGAATAGACCCGCTTGTGCGCGCTCGTCTACTTCCATTTCTAATACATCTTCACCGTCGATGATGATGCTACCTTCTGTTACTTCATACTTTGGGTGACCCATAATTGCAGAAGATAAAGTTGATTTACCTGTTCCGTTAGGTCCCATAATTGCGTGGATTTCTCCACCTTTTACTTCAAGGTTTACACCCTTTAAAATTTCTTTGCCATCAATTGATACGTGTAAGTCTTTAACCGTTAATGTAGAACCAGCCATCTCAATACCTCCATTAATCCTATATATACATTTTAAAAATTCCTAAAACGTTCATATTCTCATTTTATTCTCATTCTAATTTTATATCAAATAAAATGATATCGCAAACGACGAAAAAAAGTAACCGTTTTTTCACAAATGTATATAAGTATTTCCTTCACATCTTTCTATGATACACCTTTCTTCTTATTTATATAAAGAAAAAAGGACTGGTAATTTTCCAGCCCTTTCCTTATATTTATTCACTTACCGGAAGTACAGCACCTTTATATTCTTTATTAATAAAATCTTGAATTTCTTTTGAATGTAGCACTTCTACTAGCTCTTTAATTTCTTTTTTCTTCTCATCACCTTTACGAACTGCAATGATGTTTGCATACGGAGAGTCTGATCCTTCAATCGCAATTGCATCCTTTGTTGGATTTAATTTTGCATCAATTGCATAGTTTGAATTAATAAATAAAGCATCTCCCTCATTATTTTCATACAATTTCGGTGAAAGTCCAGGTTCAACATCTGTTTTAAATTTTAAGTTTTTCGGGTTTTCTACAACATCTTTTACTGTTGCTTTAACAACATCTACTCCGTCTTTTAATTTAATAACGCCGCCTTTTTGTAACAGCGCTAGCATGCGGCCACGCTCCGCTACGTTATTACTCATAATCACTGTCCCGCCATCTGGTAGGTCTTTTAAGCTTTTATATTTCTTAGAATAAATACCCATTGGCTCTAAATGGATTTTTCCTGCGTTTACAATTTTATATCCCTTTTCTTGAATTTCTTTATCTAAGTAAGGAATATGCTGGAAGTAGTTCGCATCAATTTCTTTATCCGCTAACGCTTTATTTGGCAGTACATAATCCTGGAACTTTTTAATCTCTAACTTAATGCCTTTTTTCTCTAATATCAGCTGTGCCTTCTCTAAAATAACAGCGTGTGGCACGTTAGAAGCTCCCACAACAAGCTTATTCTCCTCTTTTCCTCCGCAAGCAGCTAATGTAAATACAGACAACGCTGTAACAACTGACAGTAGAACCTTTTTCATATGATTTCCCCTTCTCCCCAATGGTTATGTAGTTATAAAAAGAGCCGGCATACACCAGCCCTTTTCAGCAATTATTCTTTTACAGGAACAACTGCCCCTTTATATTCTTTATTAATGAAGTCTTCAATTTCTTTAGAATGCAATACTTCTACAAGAGCTTTAATCTCTTTCTTATCTTTATCGCCTTTACGAACAGCTACTATGTTTGCGTATGGTGAATCATTTCCTTCAATTGCAATTGCATCTTTTTCCGGATTTAACTTTGCATCAATTGCATAGTTAGAGTTAATTAAAACAGCGTCGCCTTCTTTATTGTTATACACTTGTGGCAATAAACCAGGCTCGATATCCGTTTTGAATTTTAGATTTTTCGGATTATCTGCAATATCTTTTGTAGTTGCTTTAACTGGATCTATTCCTTCTTTAATTTTTAAAATACCTTCTTTTTGTAAAATTGCTAAACCACGTCCGTGGTCAGCAACTGAATTACTCATAATAATTGTCGCACCATCTGGAAGCTCTTTTAGACTCTTATACTTTTGAGAGTACACACCAATTGGTTCTAAATGAATCTTTCCTGCTACTTCAAAGTCATACTTTTTATCTTTAATTTCTTTTTCTAAATACGGAATGTGCTGGAAGTAGTTTGCATCTAATTCCTTATCCGCTAACGATTTATTTGGTAATACGTAGTCTTGGAATTTTTTAATTTCTAATTCAATTCCTTTTTTCTCAAGTAACGGTTTTGCCTTTTCTAAAATAACAGCGTGCGGTACGTTAGAAGCACCAACAACAAGTTTCTTTTCATCTTTATCTTTCCCGCCACAAGCAGCTAATCCAAAAATTGAAGTTGAAATAAGTGCCGTAAGTAATAATTTTTTCATTTGAAACATCCTCCCGTTTTTCATTATCGTTTATCTATTCGAGTCGTTAAACTATCACCAATCCACTGAATTAAAAATACAACTAGTAATACACAAATTGTCGCAACGATTGTTACATCGTTATTCCCTCTTTGGAATCCTTCTAAGTAAGCAAGTGTTCCAAGGCCACCAGCACCAACAACTCCTGCCATTGCTGTATAGCCTACTAAAGCAATTGTCGTAACCGTAATACCAGATACTAATGCTGGTAACGATTCTGGAATTAACACTTTCAAAATAATTGTGCTTGTTTTTGCTCCCATTGCTTTTGAAGCTTCAATTACACCTTTATCAATTTCGCGAAGTGCGATTTCAACCATTCTCGCGTAGAATGGTGCCGCTCCAATAATTAAAGCCGGCAAAGCTGCACTTGCTCCAAGAATTGTTCCAAGAAGAATCTTTGTGAATGGGATTAATAAAATAATTAAAATGATGAATGGTATAGAACGGAATATATTTACGAATGCTCCAATCACCGTATTAATTGATTTGTTTTCCCATAAATTATCTTTTGCTGTCATGAAGAGTAACAATCCTAAAATGAGTCCTAAAACAAATGTCGCAAGAGCTGCGATTGCCGTCATATATAACGTTTCACCAGTTGCTTCTAACATTTGATTCCAATCAACATTTGTGAGTAACTTATCCATGTGCAATCACCTCCAGCTCTACTTGATCTTGATGAATTCCTTCTATTGCTTGCTGGATTGCTGTTTCCTCACCATTTAAATGAACAACTAAACTACCGTAAGAACCGTTATTCGTTTGTGCGATATTTCCTTGCAAAATGCTAACTTCTATGTCACTGCGTTGCATCAATCGTTGAAGCACTGGTCTTTCTACAGCCTCACCGATAAACTGCAAACGAATTACTTTTCCATCTGGATATTTTTCAATTAAACTTTCAATCGTTTCATTTGTATCTTCAGAATCCGTTAACTGCTGTACAAATCGTTTCGTAATATCTTGCTTCGGATTACGGAATACATCAAGTACTGGACCTGTTTCTACAATCTTTCCTTTCTCCATTACCGCAACACGATTACAAATCTTTCGAATTACGTGCATCTCATGTGTAATGAGTACAATTGTTAAACCAAGGCGCTTATTAATGTCTAATAGTAAATCCAAAATTTGATCTGTCGTTTCCGGATCAAGAGCTGACGTTGCTTCGTCACATAAAAGCACTTGTGGATTGTTAGCTAATGCTCTTGCAATCCCGACGCGTTGCTTTTGTCCCCCGCTCAGCTGAGATGGGTACGCGTCTCCTCTTCCTTCTAATCCAACAAGATGAATTAATTCATCAACACGTTTTCTTCTCTTCGCTTTATCAACACCTGCAATTTCAAGTGGAAACTCTATATTTTCACGTACAGTTCGTGACCAAAGTAAGTTGAAGTGCTGAAAAATCATTCCGATTTCTTGCCTTGCCTTACGAAGTTCACTTCCTGTAATTGCTGATATAACACGATTTGCAATTGTAATTTGGCCAGAAGTCGGTTTCTCTAACTGATTAAACAATCTGATTAAAGAACTTTTCCCAGCGCCGCTATATCCAATAACACCAAATATTTCACCTTTTTCTATTTTTAAATTGGCGTTATCTACAGCAGTGACATCACCGCTTTTTGCTTTATATATTTTCTTTACATTCTCTAATAGAATCATGGTGTATCACCCCTTTTTTAAATAAAAAGCGCAAGCGGCTCGTTTAGAACAAGAGGGCGTTTGAATCCCTGACGTAGAGGCGCTTTTTGCCTCATAGGAAGGGATGAAACGACCGACTGTTCTAGCCGCTGGTGCTAGATTTCATAAAGATTTTAGGTCGACTCCGCAATTTTTTATTTTTAATGCGTGTAGTCCACTGTTATCATTACTTTTATTATTTGAATGTCCTCCACATTCAAACAATAAAAAAACCTTTCTGCTTTAGAGAAGCAGAAAGGTTTTTATGCGTATATAACAACATTATCCCTCTCTCTCATCTCTCAAAGCATTTGCTTTGCAGGAATTGGCACCATTTCAACATAAGTTGACGGTTGCCGGGCTTCACAGGGCACAGTCCCTCCACCTCTCTTGATAAGAGAAATCAGATTCAATTTTCGTCTGATTTGAAATTTATGAAATTGTCTATATTTTATGACTTGAATTGTATCAATATACACTCACCATGTCAACAGAAATTTTCGCAAAAAATGAAACTTCAGAATTTTAAGCACCTACTGACATCGGTTTACATATATGAAACATCGATTCCACTAATAACATCGTTCGGTACGTTCCCGAATATTGTACACGTCCATCATTCATTAGCATTTGCAATCGTACATTTCCATTCACCAATTGTTCTATATCCTTTTCATCTAAGCAAATGATTTGTTCCGTTCCTCTTTCTTCATGTACCAGCTCTATATAATCTCTTGAAATTTGTAACGAACAACTTTCATCTCCAAAACGAAAATTAACAGTTTTTTCTTCTTGTCTTAAAAGCGGTTCTAAATGATATTGAGCATTAGCGTAATTTACAAATGATTGAAGCAAAGAATATAATCTCACCCTAAATCACATCCTTCATATCACTTTCTATTACATACCATTCCCTCTCACTAAAGAGCAATCCTGTTATTTTCGCTCGACAAATACTGTATCCACCCTGCATCTCGACATATTTCCCAAGAAATATGTCGAGGCGGCAAAAATTTTGCCGCCTACTTTAATTCCGTATATAAATATTCAACCGAATGAAATGCGTATATCTTCTTCATCAGTGTCCCATTTTCAAAAACAAGTAAACAAGGTACACTTTCAATCCCATACTCTTTCGCTAAATGCGGAGCATAATTTAAATCTAACATCCCAATTTTCAAATCTTCAATTGTCATCTCAACGACTGTTAACATCTTTTTTGCTAATTGGCATGTTCCACACATTGGAGTATATACATATAATACTGTTTTTTCTTCGTTCTCTATTAGGGCTGTAGCTTCGGCTCCTGTCCAATCAATCACTTCTATCATTCCTTACCGTAAATATTCTGTATAAACGTCAATGTCGGCTCCCCATAATACATTTGCTAAGTGTGTAGATGGCGCAGTTGCCACTTCTCGGTACGAGCGATCAATATAGATATGCTCGGCTTGCGGGAATTCTTTTCGAAATTGTTTCCTTAACTTTTCTCCAGCATCATCAGCATCCACTAGCACATACACTTCCTTATCAAAAAATTGATCAACGAGCTCATCCATTTTCGACAAACCAATTGTACCATTTGTACAAACAATTTCCACCGGTTCACGAATAATAGATTCAATCTTTCTTCTATCTGATGTACCTTCTACAATAATGACTTTTTCTACATAAATCATATGTCATCACCCGATCACCATATACTATACAACCTTGAACTTAGTATATAGTATATTCGTTATTTTCATGTTGTTTCCTGTTTATTTTTGCAAAAGAAAAGCGCAAGCGGCTCGTTTAGATTGTGAAGACTTATGAAACCTTACCAAAAAACAGTTTTTCTCATAATAGCTTATTTATTTACATATAACTTGAATTTCATTATTTCACAAAAAATAAAAAAGGACAGCACAAAGGCTGTCCTTTAGTCGACTATAATTAGTCTTGGTTTGTCATTTCTGCATATTTTTCTGCAGTTAATAACTTCTCAACTTGGCTTGCATCAGAAAGTTCAACTTTAACCATCCATGCACCCTCGTATGGAGATTCGTTAACAAGTTCTGGTTGGTCACTTAATTCTTCGTTTACTGCTACAACTTTACCGCTTACAGGTGCGTATAACTCAGAAACTGTTTTAACAGATTCTACGCTTCCGAATGGCTCGTTAGCTTCGATTGTTGCACCTACTTCAGGAAGTTCAACGAATACGATATCGCCTAGCTCACCTTGTGCAAAGTGAGTGATACCGATAACAACTTCATTACCTTCAGTTTTTACCCATTCGTGTTCTTCAGAGTAACGTAAATTATTTGGAATGCTCATGACTGTACCTCCAGTGAATGTATTAATTATGTAAAAATACCTTATTGGTACTTTTTCCACACACTTTCAAACTGCTCTTCGTTAAAACCAAGTGTTACATTCGTTCCATCTGTTACAATTGGACGTTTAATCAACATGCCATCAGATGCTAAAAGCTCATACATTTCGTCTTCGCTTGCATCTTTCAACTTATCTTTTAGACCAAGTTCACGGTAACGCATTCCACTTGTATTAAAGAATTTTTTTAATGGTAATTCACTTTTTTCATGTAAATTACGTAAATCTTCTTTTGATGGTGGATTTTCAACAATATGAATCATCTCATATGCTACATCGTTTGCCTCAAACCATTTCTTTGCCTTTTGACATGTGCCACACTTTGGATATGAATAAAATGTTACTGTCATAAATTCACCTACTTTTTTACTAACCTTTACCTTTATCATATAGAAAACGTTTTATTATTTCAAACCATTATTCGCTAAACTTTTACTTATTTCGTGATAATTTTTAATAATCCTGCGAATTTTTCTTATTTTTCCGCCATTTGTTAAGAAAAAAATAAATATATAAATTTTTTAGATTCTGCACCAAACATATATCTTAAACAAGCGTTTGATTAATTCTCCATTTTCTTTCTTAACCTTTGAACTACAGGAGTTTCTTTCTACCGAACATACAGCTTAAACAAACGTTTGATGAATTCTCTATTTTTCTTTGTTAACCCTTGAGTTACATCGGTTTCTTCCTACCGAACATACAGCTTAAACAAACGTTTGATGAATTCTCTATTTTTCTTTGTTAACCCTTGAGTTACATCGGTTTCTTCCTACCGAACATACAGCTTAAACAAACGTTTGATTAAAAAAATAAGAAGCCTCTTTTGTAGGCTCCTTCATTATCTATTTAAATAATCTGCAATTGTTTGAAATACGATGATATACATATTATGAATACTTTCTTCTGTATTTCCACCATTCGATAAACCAATTGCCCATTGTTGTCCTTCACCACTTCCGATATTCGCAAACCCTTGCGTATACATAGCATTTACATCTTTTCGGGCACTGTTATACTCTATCCCTTTTGTAATAAAAATCGAATATGATTTATCTTGTAAACCGATAAAAAACACTGGTTTCTTTAGTGATGAAAATACATTTTTATATTGCTCTGTTGAGGCTTCTTGAAAGTGATCTTTCATTATTAGAAAACCATCTACTTCCTTAGATTTCTTTTCCAGTTCCTCTAACTTCATTTCCTCAAACTTTATATTCCTAAACGTATCTTTCGGTTTTTCTCCAACAACTCCAATTACGAGTGCTCTTCCGTTATATTCTAATTTCTCTCCTTCTTTATCCTTTGCACACCCAGCACCGACTAGGCATATCAATATAAAAAATAAGAAATACGATAAACGCTTCATTTAGCACCCTCCCCTTCTTTTTAGTCAAGTGACAAAAACGTAAGGTTAATTCAAGAAAATGTAAGTAAAATCGATAGCCCAATTCACGTTTCTATATTATAATCAATTGAATTTACTTACATTACTAAACATAGGAGATCAACATGAAGAAATTTAAACTTTCATCTTTTCTTCCGTTAAGTTATATACTTCTACTCGTGCTCGTAAGTCCCCTTTACGACGTATTAAATAAATCGACTGTTCACGCAGTAGACGTTACAACTGTAGTAGATGATTGGATTCCATTTGTAAAAGCATTTATTATTCCTTATTTACTTTGGTTTCCATACTTATACGGCGCACTTATTTATTACTGTTTTGCTGACCGAAAGCAATATTATGTTACTTTAAGTAGTGTTATTTTTGGAAAGCTTGCTTGTTTTTCTATTTATTATTTTTGGCAAACAACTGTACCACGTCCGACTGTCGTTGGAACAGATGTATTTTCTGAACTAGTTCGCTATATTTATAGTATCGACCAGCCAGTAAACTGTTTCCCTAGCATTCACGTTCTTACTACATTTGTAATTATGTTAGCTGCCTTTAAGCGTAGAGAACAACATGCTTTTGAATATTACATCCTTACTTTCTTCGGTACACTTATTATTTTATCAACGCTATTTACGAAGCAGCATGCCTTTTTAGATGCCGTTTCTGGAATGACACTTGCAAGCATACTATACTTCGGAGTTCAGCTCTTATTAGCAAAAGAACCAATAAAAGTTCCAGTAAAACAAAATCATAAAATGTAACATAAAAAAGCAGACTGTGGCTCAGTCTGCTTTTATCTATTATTAAGGAGATTTTCAATTTAAGATTGCGGTACAGTCATATCACCAGAATGAATACGACCTGCTTTTTTAAGAGCAATGTAAAGTATATAAGAAACAGCTACTGGAATGACGATATAAGTAATTACCATCGCCGGGAGAACTTCCCATCCTTGGCTGGAAATTAAATTAATTGGTGCGATAAGAGAACTTAATCCAAGACCTGCAATTTCCTTTCCTGCTTCCAGTTGGAAAATTAATGCTGATACTGGACCGACTATAGCACTGGCGACGACAGTTGGGACGAGAATCATTGGATTTTTAGTGATATTTGGTAACTGTACTTTCGGAGTACAAAGTGCTTGAGCTAATATGCCACCTAAATTGTTTTCTTTTGCTGAGATGACAGAGAATCCGATAAACTGAGCAACGCATCCAGCAAGAGCAGCACCACCTGCAACACCGTCTAAGCTAAGTGCAATTGCTAACGCAGCTGATGAAGCTGGAGAGATAAGTAATAGTCCCCAAACTACTGCAATGACGATAGAAGCGATGAATGGGCTACCAGCTGAGCTATCTTTAATAAACGCTCCAACTGCATTTAAAACAGGAGTAATATTATGAGATAACCAAATGCCTACTAAACCAGAACCTAATATGGCCGCAAATGGAACGAGCATCATATCTAACGCAGTTTTTCCGCTTAAACGTTTACCAATATATACAGCTAAAGTTGCTGTTAATAATGCACCGATTGGCTCACCTGTTTTAATAATTAGACCAGCTTCAGTAATCGAAATGGATCCGGCACCAATCGCTCCGGCTACCATCGCCGAGAAGATTACAAGACCGTTTGCACCGAGCATAAAAGCAATTCCAGCACCAATTGCCGGTGCCATTAGTGATTTTGCAACAACTCCGATTGTAATAAGTAATGGTATATCAACAATTCTTCCTATATTTTCGATCAGTAAACCAATTCCGAGGGATACGAAAATACCTTGTGCGATTCCAGCAGATGCTTTAAATACACGAGGCATTATATATTCCTTCATTTGTTTCACCTTCTCCTATAAGTTAGTAACCAATTGTTTTCATATAATCACGTAAAATATCGTTTGATTTTGCGAATCGAGATTCTTCATCCTCTGTTAAATTGAGTTCTACAACTTCTCTTATACCGTCTCTAGTAATAATAGCTGGTACTCCTGTACAAATATCATATTCACCGTACTCACCATCTAAAATGGCTGATACAGCAATGACACGGTGATCATCATTAAAGATTGAACTCGCAATATATGCTAGAGAATTTCCAATCCCGTAATAAGTAGTTCCTTTACGTTTATAAATTTCCCAGCCAGCTTTTGCAGTCTTCTCAACAATTTCATCTAAATCTATTTCACCAAATCGCTCTTTTTGTTCTTCTAAAATTTGCAGAATTGGCTTTCCACCAACAGTTACATGAGACCAAGCAACCATTTGAGAATCACCATGTTCTCCTAATGAATACCCATGAATACTACGAGGATCTACATGTAGCATTTCAGATAAAATTGTTCTTAAGCGAGAAGAATCTAGTGATGTACCAGTACCGATTACGCGATTTCTAGGTAATCCAGATAATTTCCACACTTGATATGTAATAATATCAACTGGGTTCGATGCAAGTAAGAAAATACCATCAAATCCACTTGCCATTACACCACCAACAACACTTTCCATAATCTTCGCACTCGCTCCTAAAGTATCTAAGCGACTTTGCCCTGGTTTTGGTGCTGGCCCTGCTGTAATAATGACAATGTCCATATCTTTGCAGTCTTCATAGCTTCCTGCATATACTTTTGTTCTTGTATTTGTAAAGTTAATGCAATGTGATAAATCCATTGCTTCCCCAACTGCACGTTCATGATTTATATCAATTAATAATAGCTCTTCGCAAATTCCTTGATTTACAATGGAATACGCACAACTGGATCCAACTAATCCAGTACCGATAATTGCAATTTTTCTTGTATGTCTTTTCATAGCAATCTCTCCTAATTGATCATATAATCTATTTCTTTTGTTCTTTACATTCTTAATTATAGAGGTTCCCACGATAGAAACCATGGATACTTTGCGAAATGTTGAACAAAGTTTTTGTCCTTTTTGTGAATTGTCATATTCCATTTTCGTCATATTTGTTACAACTGGAAAAATATTTATTATGTATTTATTGACATATACAAAAAGAAAACGAGCGAATAAATTCGCTCGTTTTCTTTTTCCTGTTATTCCGCACTTAATTGGCTTTTTAATTGCTGTACAATCATCGGATTAGCAGGTGCTGCCGGTTTGTAATAACTCTTTTGCTTTGCGTACTCATACATATTACGTTGGCGCGCCTCGTCTTGATTACGAATTTGAATTAACGTTTGATGTAACTGTTCATTATCAGACTGAGCAATATAATTTGCATAGCTTGTTAAACTTGCATTTAATCCTGCTAAATAATCATTTACCATATCTTTTTCATTCATTTTCCGCTTCCTCCTATCCTAGGAAAGTCATTAATTGCTGTTTCGTATTTCGTGCATCTTGCGCATCTTTTTGTAGCATTTGTTTCAGTTGTGGATCTGTACACGTCTGTGCATACTGCTCCAACTTGTTAATAATTGTTGCGTGTCCACCAATTAAATGACGTAAGTTTTCTACTTCAAGCTCTGTTAAGTTTTGCATATAACATACCCGCCTTTCTTTGTTCATTCATCATTAGTATTTGGTTCTTTTTGGATTGTATTCATCAACTTTTCCCACATATAAAAAAAATAAAAGATGAATAGCTAAGCCATTCATCTTTTATACTGGTTATGTATTTATTTTTATAGAGATACAATCATACTTATACTCACAAGTAAGTTCCATATAATGTGTAAAATAATACTAGGTATAATAGATTGCGTCTTTTTGTATAACATAGCAAATACAATCCCCATAATCATTGCCGTAACCGGAAAACCACCATGAAGAATCCCAAAGATGAAGGAAGAAATAATGATACCAACTAGAAAACTATATTTCTTTTCAAAAAATCGATACAAAATACCTCTATATAAAATTTCTTCTTTAATTGGTGTAATTATAGCAACACTTAACACATATATAATACTTTGTAGACTATTTTGAAGTCCTAAGCTCCCTAATTGATCTCGCTGCTGCCCTGCACTTTCAAAGCTAAACAACTCTAACATTACATACTGAGTTAATGCAATGATGATAAAACCTATTAATAAATACAAGTAGGTTTTCCCATTTTTTAAAACAGATACATCCCATATGTTCTTAATAAAATGAAGCACTGGTTTATAAGCAAATAAAACAATAGTAACAACAGCTGCATCAAATAGAAGTAAATAATATCCCTCTAAATTAGCACGTAATACCTCTTCTCCAAAAATTCCAAGGGCTAAAGCAAGGAATAATCCCCCTAAGAGTGAGAACCCTAGAATGCTTGCAATCGTTACAACTAGATTTTTATATGTTATGTTATCTACTTCTCTTTCTGCATTATACGCGTCTAATACTGTTTTTCTCATACTATTCCTCCATTTGTTTTCATTACCTTAACAAAAATCCTTTAATACAAATATATAGATAATATAACAATTTTTTCAAAAAGAATAATATGCAATTTTACATATTATGAAAACTTTATATTTTATAGTTTTAGGAATAGAATTACTATGCAATAATTATTATATGAAATTTCAAAAAACACTTCCTATCCACTATAACCCTCGCATCATATAAAACTTATTAGTTAAAGGAGCAATAAACATGAAAACACATGACTTCCTTACAGAAATCCAGAAGGGCTCTGAGCCTAATCCATATCAAGATCCTATTGCATTTATTTTCGTTTGCCTTTCCGTAGCCATATACACATTTTTCAAACCTGCAAAATAATATCATGTAATGAGAAAAAGCCTACCGCTCTTTTCAAATCATATGCACTAAAAAACCTTAGAATCACTTCTAAGGTTTTTGTTTGCCTCGCTTCTTATTCACGTAATCCTTTAATAAACGTTTCCAATAATACATGTAAACTTATATCCAGATCTAACGGCAAACCAAATCCGCCTTGCTGTTCAATCGAAGCAAATCCATGACAAATACTTCTGAATCCGCGTGTCGCATGAAGTGCATTCTCTCCTTCTAAGCCATACTGTTGTAAAACCTGAAGACAAAGCTTTACAATTCCGTCACCTGCTTTTCTTACTTCTTCATCTCGTAAAAAAGTTGCTTCATATAGTCCAGGATGTTTTCGGACAAATGCTACATACGCTTCTCCTAAAGCATGAATTGCTTCATCCATCCGTTTATCCTCGGCAGCTTCTTCCAGTCTGTTATGCAGCTTTTTGATTCCGTAAATGCCAAGATTTTTCCGTACATCTTGTAACCCTTTTACATGATTATATAGTGAGGGCGAACGTACCCCTAACGTTTGCGCTAATGAAGCTAACGTTACTTCTTGTACTCCATTTGCATCTGCAATTTCTGCTGCTGTTTCTACAATTTTTTGTAATGTAAGTCCGATTCTCGGTGACATCAATTAACCCTCTTTTCTACTTTCTATATTCCGCTTCGCTTCTTTAATAGCAAGCTCTATGAAAGCCACTGGATCGTTTATCATTTTTCCATGTCCTGCCGCAAGCAAGGAAGGCTCATATTCGCTTAGCTTCTGTGCACTTTGTAATGATATTTCTTTGCTCCACGTTGCCATCGCCGGAAACGGAAACCAAAATTTCATTTGTCCTGAAACAGCCATACCTCCTCTTGTTTGGAATGCATCTCCGACAATAAGAGCTTTATTTCTTACATCAAGAAACGACATGGAGCCTGGCGTATGTCCCGGTGTCATAATCGCAAGAAGCGATCCAACTCGGTCGCCATCTTCTAATAAAATATCAGGTACCGTTTTTATCTTTTTAGGTACACCGCCTTTTATTGGCGTATTCGGTTCATCCTTTTGTAACGTCGTATCTCCTTCTAACAGCTTTCCGTCCCGCTTAGAAATATAGACTGGAACATGAGGAAGTACTTCTTTTAATGCGTCTAATGCACCGATGTGATCATCATGCGCATGTGTTAATACAATCTTAGTAATTGGTTTTCCTATTTTCTCAGCCGCCTGTAAAATACCTTTTGCGCTATATGGCAAAGCCGCATCAATTAAAGTTAAACCAGCTTCTTCCTCCACAAAGTAACAATTCACAGGAAACACTCTTGGCAAAAATGACAATTGATATACCGTTTTTTCATGTATCATCCTCATAGTCCCATCTCCCTTTTCACAAAAACTAATACCATTAGTTTTATTATACTAATGGTATTAGTTTTATGTCACTAAAAAAATTTTTTTCAAAAAAAGAACAGTAGCCGTATAAACGACTACTGTTCTTTAAAGATATTAAACTGTGTAACGCTCATCTTCTAAAATTTTCGCAGCGATTTCACGTTTCTTCGGAATTACGTTAAGTGGTGTGTGGCGAGTTAATTTACGTAATGATGATAACATCATGCGCAGCATGTCGCCGTTTTCAACTGCGATAAGTGTTTCTTTCGCATCTGCTTCGATTTCGTTAAATGCTTCTTGGCAGAATACTTCAGTGTATAACACTTTTTGTTTATTCTTTTCAAGACCAGTTGTTTTGATCGCTTTTTCTGTACGAAGAACAGCTGATTCCATTGCGTATAGATTGCTTACGATGTCAGCGATATTCACAAGAATTTCTTGCTCTTTATCTAATGCTTTACCGTATTTTTGAGCCGCTAATCCAGCTACCATTAAGCCGATTTTCTTCGCATTAGTTACTAAATACTTTTGAAGTGCTAATGGCTCATCGCCTACTTCTTCTGGCATCATCATCATTAACTCTTCTTGTAATTTTTGTGCTTTTTGAAGAAGTGGTAATTCACCTTTCATCGCTTTACGTAAGAACGTACCTGGTACGATTAGGCGGTTAATTTCGTTCGTTCCTTCGAAAATACGGTTAATACGAGAATCACGGTACATTCTTTCAATCTCGTACTCTGCCATAAATCCGTAACCACCGTGAATTTGAACACCTTCATCTACTGTATAGTCTAATACTTCAGAACCGAATACTTTGTTTAAAGAGCACTCGATTGCATATTCAGCGATAGAAGCTGCTACTGCTTTACCGTCTTTTACTTCTTCTTCAGATAATGTGCTCATGCGGCTTTCGAATAAACCTACTGTACGATATACAGAGCTTTCAGCTGCATATGTTTTTGCTGCCATATTCGCAAGTTTCTCTTGAATTAATGGGAAGCGAGCGATTGGTTGTTTGAACTGTTGACGTTGGTTTGCATATTGTGCTGAAATTTCTACTGCACGTTTCGCAGATCCAACTGTACCAACACCTAATTTATAACGACCGATATTTAAAATGTTGAATGCGATAATATGACCTTTACCGATTTCACCAAGTAAGTTTTCTTTCGGTACTAACGCATCTTCTAAAATTAACGTACGAGTTGAAGAACATTTAATACCCATTTTCTTTTCTTCTGGGCTTGTAGATACGCCAGCGTAGTCTTTCTCTACGATAAATGCTGAGAAGTGCTCTCCATCGATTTTTGCATATACAATAAATACGTCAGCGAATGCAGAGTTTGTAATCCACTGTTTTTCACCGTTTAATACGTAATGTGTACCTTCTGCATTTAAACGTGCAGTTGTTTTTGCACCTAATGCGTCAGATCCTGAACCTGGCTCTGTTAATGCGTATGCAGCTAATTTTTCACCAGTTGCAAGTAATGGTAAATACTTTTTCTTTTGCTCTTCGTTACCGAATAATACGATTGGTAAAGATCCGATACCTACGTGAGCACCGTGAGTAATTGCAAAGCCACCAGCGCGAGAGAATTTCTCTGCGATTAACGCTGAGCTTACTTTATCAAGACCAATTCCGCCGTACTCTTCTGGTACGTCAGCGCCTAATAAACCAAGTTCCCCAGCTTCTTTTAAAAGACGAACTGAACGATCAAACTCATGTTGCTCTAAATATTCAAGCTCTGGAAGAACTTCATTTACAATAAAGTCCTCTGTCGTTTTTGCAATCATTTTATGCTCAGATGAAAAATCTTCTGGCGTAAACACTTGATCAATCGTAATCTCATCTACTAAAAAGCTACCGCCTTTAACCGCATTTCCTACTGTTTTTTCCATGAAAATTTCCTCCTTCATATTTTCATGAGCCGCTTCTCTCTTTTTGAAAGAAGCTGGCTCTCCCTTTTTTTATAAACCTTTGTTGCTTCCATTCTTTGCATTGGCAGCGTCTCGTTCTGAGCGAACCGCTTCCACTTTTTTTATAATCCAGTTCCAGTGGCTAAAACAGTCGGTCGTTTCCCCCCTTCCTTTGAGGCAAAAAGCGCCTCTTCGTCAGGGCTTCCAACTCCCTCCTGTTCTAAACGAGCCACCTGCACTTTTTAAAGTAATTCAAATACTCCCGCTGCTCCCATTCCGCCGCCGATACACATTGTTACGATACCGAATTGTTCGTTGCGGCGTTTCATTTCGTGAATAAGAGATAGTGTTAGTTTTGCCCCTGTACAGCCAAGTGGATGTCCAAGTGCGATTGCACCACCGTTTACGTTTACTTTTTCTTCATCTAAACCAAGTTCACGAATAACTTGAATTGATTGAGAAGCGAATGCTTCATTTAGTTCAAATAAGCCAATATCAGATAGCTCTAAGCCAGCTAGTTTTAGCGCTTTTGGAATTGCAGCGATTGGGCCGATTCCCATTACTTCTGGTGGTACGCCAGCTACTGCAAATGAACGGAATTTCGCAAGTGGCTTCATGCCATCGCTCACTGCTTTTTCGCGATCCATTAATAGTACAGATGCTGCACCGTCACTCATTTGTGAAGAATTACCAGCTGTTACAGAACCGCGAACGTTAAATGCTGGACGTAATTTCCCTAAAATGTCTAGCGTCGTCTCTGCTCTTACACCTTCGTCTTGTGCGAAAGTGATTGTTTCTTCTTGCAGTTTATTGTTTGATCCAACCGAGCGTAACGTCACATCTACAGGTACTGTTTCATCAGCAAAGTTTCCTGCAGCTAATGCTTTCGCAGCACGTTGATGACTTCTTACTGCAAATGCATCTTGCTCTTCACGAGAAATTCCATATTTCACAGCAACTTGCTCTGCTGTATGTCCCATACCCATATAATATTCTGGAGCCGCTTCTACAAGGCGACTATTCGGACGAACAACGTGTCCCATCATTGGAACTAAACTCATTGATTCTGCTCCGCCTGATAATACAGCTTCAGAGTGACCAAGCATAATACGCTCTGCTCCGTAAGCGATACTTTGTAAACCTGAAGAACAGTAACGGTTAATCGTAATAGCTGGAACATCGTAAGAAAGTCCTGCTAATCCGCCGATATTACGAGCCATATTTAAACCTTGCTCTGCTTCTGGCATCGCACAACCGAAAATTAAATCATCGATTGGTCCTTCATAATTCGCACGCTTTAACGTTTCCTTTACTACTAACGCCCCTAGATCGTCAGGACGAACTGTTTTTAATGAACCCCTCTTTGCCTTTCCAATTGGTGTTCTTGCTCCCGCAACAATGACAGCTTCTCTCATGAACGATATCTCCCCTCGTTATTAGTTACGTAATGGCTTTCCTTTTACAAGCATGTGCTGCATTCTTGCTTGTGATTTCATCTCACTTACTAAGCTAATAAATGCTTCACGTTCTACATCTAATAAATATTGCTCATCAACTTCTGTTCCGTACGGTACTTTTCCGCCCGCAATGACATATGCAAGTTTCTTCGCAATGTGAAGGTCATACTCTGAAATGTAACCAGATAAATGCATTGCTTCTGCACCAAGTGCAAGAGTTGCATATCCTGTTTCCCCAACAACTGGTATCTTTTTGCGGATTGGCGCTTTGTAACCAGCTTCATATAAAGCAAGTGCTTTCTGTTTCGCATCGTATAGTAAGTGATCACCATTCACACTAATACCATCTTTATCACCTAAGAAGTTATGAGAAACTGCTTCTTGTCCTGAAGTTGAAACTTTCGCCATTGCGACTGTTTCGAACACTTTATTTGCAACTTTTTGCAGATCAAACTCTACACCGTTTGCCATTTTGTTTAAGTGTTTAATGTATAGCTCTTTATTACCGCCTCCGCCAGGGATTAAGCCAACACCAACTTCTACTAAGCCCATATACGTTTCACTAGAAGCTTGAATGCTCGCTGCTGGTAAGCAAACTTCTGTACCTCCGCCAAGCGTCATACCATATGGTGCTGCTACAACTGGCTTAGAAGAGTACTTAATTTTCGTCATTGCATCTTGGAAGTTTTTCACAACTAACTCAATTTCAAAGTAGTTGTCGTCTTGTGCTTCCATTAAGATCATTGCTAGGTTCGCACCAACGCAGAAGTTCTTCGATTGGTTACCGATAACAAGACCTTTATAATTCTTTTCTACTTCATCAACAGCGTAGTTAATCATTTGCGTAATATCCATACCGATTGCATTGCTCTTCGAATGGAACTCTAAGCAAAGGATGCCGTCGCCTAAATCAATTAAGCTCGCTCCGCTATTTTTCTTTAATACACCATTTTTCGCTTTTAATTGCTTAAGAGAAATTGCTTTTTTATTACGCTCGATTAGCTTATATTCGCCATTATCGTAATAGTAGCTATCGCCGTTATCATGTTTATAGAAAGTAGTGAAACCTTTCTCTAACATTTCTTTCACCCAAGTAGGAACAACTACGCCGTTTTCTTCCATCTTTTGAACAGATTTTTCAACGCCGATTGCATCCCACACTTCAAATGGCCCTTGCTCCCATCCGAAGCCCCACTTCATCGCTTGGTCAATTGCAACGATATCGTCAGCAATTTCTTTATGAAGTTTTGCAGAGTATAAAAGAGTTGGTGTAATGATGTTCCATAATAACTCTCCTGCACGGTCTTTTGCGTATACAAGCGCTTTCAATTTATTCGCTAATCCTTTTTCTTGTTTACTTAACTCTACGGATGCAGCTTTTAATTTTTTACGCGCTTCGTATTCCATCGTTTCAGGATTTAATTCTAAAATTTCTTTTCCTTGTTTTAAGAAGAAGCCTTGACCCGTTTTACTTCCAAGCCATTTTTTCTCCAGCATGTCATGCATGAAAGCTGGTACTTTAAATACATCACGCTCTTCTTCTTGCACATTTTCATATACGTTATTTGCAACGTGTACGAATGTATCTAAACCGACAACATCTAATGTGCGGAACGTTGCGCTCTTCGGACGACCAATAAGTGGGCCTGTTACAGAATCAACTTCCCCAATGCTATAGCCGCGTTTTACCATCTCTTGAAGAGTAACAAGTAAACCGTACGTACCGATGCGGTTTCCAATAAAGTTTGGTGTATCTTTTGCGATAACAACGCCTTTTCCAAGAACGTCTTCGCCAAATAGTTTCATGAAGCTTAATACTTGTGGATCTGTTTCTTTCGTCGGTATTACCTCTAGAAGTTTTAAATATCGTGGTGGGTTAAAAAAGTGTGTGCCTAAGAAGTGTTTCTGGAAGTCGTCTGAACGACCTTCTGCCATTTTTTCAACTGAAATACCTGACGTATTCGAGCTTACGATAGAACCCGGTTTACGAACCGCATCTACTTTTTCAAATAGTTTCTTTTTAATATCTAAGTTTTCAACTACTACTTCAATAATCCAATCTACATCAGCTAGACGCTCAAGGTCATCTTCTAAGTTACCTGCTTCAATCAGTGCTAAATTTCCTTTCACTGTCAGAGGAGCTGGTTTTTGCTTTAATAGTTTTTGCACAGCCGTATTACTAAAACGATTTCTCACACTTTTATGTTCTAATGTAAGTCCCTTCGCTTCTTCTTCTTTCGTAAGCGCAGGTGGTACAATATCAAGCAATAATGTCGGAATACCAATATTAGCTAAGTGTGCCGCAATTCCCGAACCCATTACGCCTGAACCTAGAACAGCAGCCTTTTTAATTTGGAACATCCAATTCTCCCCCTATTCTTGAATGAATGCTCATTCAATTTTTCGACATAAGTCGCAATCAATGAGTGAGCCTCTACTAATAAATATATGATACTGTTTAAATTTTCGCAATATATTTATTGATAAAATTTTCTGAAATAAATATTTTTCTTTTATTTGGCTATGCTATACATGTGTATTTTCTTTGTTTAAATGCACTTTTCCTTTTTATAATCTGACGAAACTGGAGGAATATATATGGCAAAACTTAAGAAGAACCCTTCAAAGGCTGGAATTAGTGCAGCTAGTGTAACTGGAAACGCAGGTCCGCATAACCACGGTGTTGAAAAAGGACGCCAAGGTAATAACCAACAATATAAAAAGCATAATATGGGCGAAAAATAACGCTATATTTTTGGGCAGAGAACGTGGCATAATGATTAATGGCTGCTTTTTCTGCCCAATTTATTTGTAACAAATGAGGGAATTATAATGAAACGAACAATAGTTATGATTGTAATGATTGCCACACTATTTACAGGGATGATTTTCTTCTCTTATGCACAAAGGCAACAAGCTGTAAGAGCTGATCAACCTAACATTACTGGGCAATATGGAGTTACAATCGATGCAGACACAGGTGAAGTTTTGTATGGAAAACGCGAAGACGAACGCTCTTATCCGGCTAGTATAGCCAAAATGATGACAACCCTTCTTTTACTAGAGAATGTAAAAGAAGATGAAGAAATTACAGTTACAGAAAACGCAATTAAAACAGAAAGTCAAAGTAAGAAAATTAAACTTCGTGCTGGGGAAAAGTTAAAACGTGATGAGGCATTAAAACTGATGCTTATCATTAGTGCAGATCCAATAGCTGAATCCATCGCAGAACATATTGCAGGATCAAAAAATGAATTTGTGAAAATGATGAATACTAGAGCGAAGGAACTCGGTACAAAGCATGCGACTTTCAAGAACGCAAGTGGTGCTGATGCACTTGGAAATAAAGTATCGCCATATGACATTGCTATTATTACGAAAGAAGCATTAAAGTATCCAGTTGTTTTAGAATATATGAATTCAACACGTACAACTCTACATACTTCAGAACGCTCTCCAAACATCGCAAACTACGGACGAGAAGAACTATATGACGATCCATATGCGATTGGAAGTAAAAGCGGTCTATCAGCACTCGGAAAATATACAGTCGTAACAGTGGATGAAAAAGACGGTAAACGCGTCATTAACGTCGTATTATCTTCTACTCGCGCGCAACTATATCCTGATACGAAGAAAATGGCACATTATGCATTTCAGCAATTAAAATAACCAAGGAGTATTTTCTCCTTGGTTATTTTTTAACCATACCTTTTAATACGAACGCAACGTTTGCTGGACGCTCTGCTAGACGGCGCATGAAATATCCATACCAATCGTTTCCATAAGGTACGTAAACACGCATTTTGTAACCTTCTTTTACTAGCTCAAGTTGACGCTCATTACGAATACCATATAACATTTGGAATTCAAATTGATCCCTTGGAATATTATGTTCTTCAGCAAGTTTTTTTGTATATTCAATAATCGCTTCGTCATGTGAAGCAATTGCAGTATAATTTCCATTTAATAAGTGCATTTTAATAATCTTTTTATAATTGTCATCTACATCTTTCTTGTCCGGGAACGCCACTTCTTCAGGTTCTTTATAAGCTCCTTTTACAAGACGTAAATTAGGTTTATAAGCATTTAAATCCTCAATATCTTTTTCTGTACGATATAGGTAAGCTTGAATAACAGTACCAATATTATCGTACTCAGATTTTAATTGTTTAAAGATATCAATTGTTTTACCGCAGCGTGTATAATCTTCCATATCAATTGTAACGAACACACCATTTTCTTTTGCAGCTTCTAAAATACGGCGCATATTGTTCATTACGATTTCATCAGAGATATCTAATCCCATAGAAGTCATCTTTAAAGAAAGCTGCGAATCAAGACCTTCTCTTCCAATTGCACGGATCGCTTCAATCGATTGGTTAGCCATTTCATTTGCTTCCGCTTCATTATCAACGAATTCACCTAAATAATCGATTGTTACACAAAGACCTTGCTTATTTAATTGTTGAATGGCAGCTGTCGCTAATTCAATCGTCTCCCCTGCGACGAAGCGACCTGCACCAAAGCGTAAACCGTACTTTTTAGCCAGTTTTGTTAGCGCTTTATTTTTAGATAAGAAAAGAAACGAATTTCGCATTAATTGTTCCATGTAATTCACCCCTATGACTGTAATTTATCTGTTTTTTACCCCTCTTCAAAATTATATCATTGTTTAAAATTATTGGATACAAATAATTATTTAGATAATTTATAAAATACTATAAAAACATTTAAAAACCTATATTTCTGCTTATAAATATACCTGAAATATTTTTCGACATTTAGAAAAATGGAGTTTAATAGGTATAAAATAGGCATGTCGAAAATATTCGACATGCCTAGAAAATCCTTTATATTCCATGTAAATTATATAAGGATATTAATACAGAAAACTTGCGATTATATTTACCTCAAGTTTTTTTATTGCTCATTTCGCTTCTCTTCATTCAGCCTTTTAATATCTGTAATTAACTGTACCATCTCTTCTTTCGCATCTGGATAAGTTTCATTCCAATGCTTTACTAAAGCTGGCATCGTCTTAGCTATGTAAGAATACAGTGCCCACTTCTGTACCTGTTCTTTTCTCTCTTCATTGCTCTCTCCAAGTAACAGCTCAGTATATTTCTCCAGTAAACCATCAAACTGCTCGTTAAACTTTTCACTCATTTTATTTACCTCCTATATGAAAAAAGCAGCGAAGATCGCTGCTTTTTCTTATAATTTTGATCGAACAGAGTTTAATTTTTTCTCCATTGTGCTTACTTTATCACGACGATCATCAATACGAATAGTTGTTGCAACACGCTGTGCACCTTTCGTATATGGAACTTCATGCATTTGTTGAATTACTTCTAGAATGACAGGAAGATCTCCTTCAATAATTGTATTCATCGGTGTTAATTGATACTTCACGCGATCTGCATTTTTCTCTAGCACCTTTTGTACTTCTGCTACATATTCACTAACACTTGGATTACCTGTTCCTACTGGAATAATCGATACATCAACAATTGCCATAGTAGTCTTCCTCCTATAATCGTTTCTTATATATCCATTGTCTATTTTACCGAAATCCTCATCATTTTACTAATATGTTACTCTTCCACTTTAAACTGCTCGACTAATCTTTCTAAATCTCTCATATGTTCTGTCAAACTTTCCATCGTGTGAGCTACCTTTTCTAAATGATTCACCTGTGATTCCGTTGCAGCATGTACCTCTTCAGAAACAGCTGCACTTTCTTGACTCGTACCAGCAATTGTATGCATTACCGCTGTAATTTCCCCTTGCTCATAACCTATGTTATGTACCTCTTCTACAATTTTTTCAACTGAAGTACTAATCGTATTTACAACTGACATAATTGTACGGAACTCCATTTCCGCCTCTGTCGTCACTTTATTTTGCACATCTGCAATGTCTTTCAATTTACTTACAACTTCTACAACCCTTTTTACTTCTAATTGTACATCACCAATCATCATTGTGATTTCTCCGGTTGCCTCTTTTGATTGTTCCGCTAATTTCCGAACCTCTTCAGCAACAATCGCAAATCCCTTACCTTGCTCACCTGCACGGGCAGCTTCAATCGATGCATTTAAAGCAAGTAAATTTGTTTGATCCGAAATACCTTTTATAAGCTCAACAACATTTTGAATCGATCCAACTCTTTGTTCTAACTTATCCGATGCTTCTTCTGTATGAACAACAATCGAAGATGATTGTCCCCTCGTACGGATTAAATTCCTCATTGTATTTAATCCTTGCTTAGATGCCTCTTCCGCTTTGCCAGCCACTCCTTTTATTTCACCAACGGAGCTATTCATTTGTTCTACTGACTCCGCCATATTCTCGAGCTGAGCTGAAACTTCATCCACACTATTCGCAAGAGTAGAAGCTCCTCCGCTCACATCATCCATCGCTCCTGAAACTTCTCTACTAGCCGCTACTGTTTCGTTCGTTAAATAATGTAAACTATTCGTTGATTGTTGCACCGTTGATACGCTGTTTTTAATTTTACTTACCATTTCATTCATTTGTTCAACCATATCATTAAAGTGCTTAGTCAACTCTCCAACTTCATCTTTACTTGTCACTTTCATTCGCAGCGTTAAATCGCCTTCTGCTACTTTTTGCACGTGATTCTTTAATAGTTGCAGTGGTCTTGCTAATCTTCTTGAGAACAAGTAGGAAGCTACGATTCCAACTAATAAACTAATACATGCCATTATAATAACTGTATTTCTCGTACTATTTAATAGCCCATCGATCGTTTCTTTCGGATAAAAGATTCCTATCGTCCATTTCATCGTGTCAAATGATTGACTATAAACAACTACATCTTCACCTTTTATTGTAGTGACCGCATATTTTGTTACCTCTTTATTTAAGCTCTGTATAAGTGGCTCTTTAGAAACATCTTTCCCTATCTTTTCTGGATAAACAAGAGCCATATTTTTATCATTTATAATAAACATTTCTCCGTCATTATTGTATTGAATATTGTGAAGCAACTTCTGAATCGTACCAAGCGATACATCCATCGCAACAACGCCTAATACAGACCCATCTTGAGCTGTAATTGCTTTAGAAACACCTACACTTAACTTTCCTGTTGCAATTTCATAAGAAGGTTGTCCCCAATGGACCTTTTTTACATCAGCCTCTGAATCTTTATACCATGGTCTTGTCGTTGGATCATATCCTTCTGGCACTTGCCCACCTTCAGCAAGATTGGCACTTAATGTTTTTTTATCTTTCGTACCAATATATAAATCTAAAATACCAGGATGATTCTTTTTATACTCCGCAAACTCTTTCGTTAAAAACGCTTCCTCTTCTGGAGTAACCCCACCTTGAAGTATATTACGAATCATCTCACTGTTCGCGTAATACCCCATATCTTCATCCGTTCTTTGAACAAATGTCGTAAGTTGCTCTGTCACAAGATCCATCGCATTTTGAGAATACTCGTCTAAGGAACGCACTTCCTTTTCTTTCTGTAATTGATACACAGCTGTACCCAATATTACGAACATCATAGAAATAAGTACTGAAAACACTACCGCAATTTTTAAACGTAAACTTCTTAACATTTCCCCCAAAGCATCCCCTTCGCATTAAATTAAAATCTTATTAATCATTATATTAAGTATAATAGATAAAATTAAAAAATTGAAATTAATTCTCACCTTAATACAATTAGAAAAAGGACTACCACTTGTGCAAAAACAAATAGTTCATTATCCTTAAAATATAATCTCATTCGTTCGGAGGGAACTATGTTACAAAAATTCGGTTTCTCACAATATGAAAGCCAAGCTTATGAAGTTGTCGTATCAAGCAATGAACCATTAGATGCTACAACGATTGTGAAGCATTCAGGTGTTCCAAAAGCAAAAATATATGAAGTGCTAGCACGCCTAATCGATAAAGGAATGGTAATGGATTCTGTTTCAGAAAAGAAAAAATTGTATACAGCATTACCACTAAAGCTAGCAATTGAAAAATTAACGACAGAATTCCAATCAAATATTAAAGAACTGGAAACAAATATATCAAAAAAATCATTTACAGATGACCGTGTGTGGAGCTTAAAAATGCAATCTTCTATTCGAGTTCAAAGTAAAGAACTCATTGAAAGTGCAAAAGAATCAATCCGTATTTCAGCTTGGAATGATACTCTTTTAGAATATCTTCCTTTACTAGAACAAAAAGCAAAACAAGGTGTTCAAATTGAGTCCCTTATTGTTGGAGAAGTAGAAACAGACTTAGAAAACATGCATTTTCTAATCCCAGCTGAAGAACCTAATGCATTAGAGCGCTACTTGCTACTCATCGTTGACGATCGTGAAATTTTATTTGCTGGCGTAGAACAAGAGTCATGGCAAGCGATGAAAACAATGTCACAACCTTTCGTAAAGTTCTTTACAGAATTTTTCTATCACGACGTTGCACTTGCAAAGATTACCCAGAAGCACCACGATCTCTTTATGGAAGATGAGGAAATTAAGAGTTTGTTGATGAAATTGAGGTACTAATTAAATAATAAAAAGGAGTCTAGTTTTTCACTTAGACTCCTTTTTATTTTGTTCCTTTATCTCCATCAACAGCTCAATGATTTTCTCATTTTGCTCTACCTGTTTCTCTGAATTTTGATAGATGAAACGAATCCATCTAAAAACAATGATAACTACAAATAACGGCAATACTGTGAATATAAAACCAATAATTGAATAATCCATATACTATCACCTCGCTATATACCCTTTTCTCCATTTACCTACTAAAACCTGCAATTTTTTACAAATAAAAAAAGAACCTATCAAACGATAGATTCTTCTTTTACGAACTGAGTAGAGCGTCCTCTCGTAATCGAGAAAATCGCGCAAAGCAGTGCTAATATAATAAAGCCACCGCCTACCCAAGCATTATACATAACAGATGATTTTTCAATAACAACTCCGCCTACTGTTGAACCGAGTGCAATTCCTAAATGAAGCGCAGAGTTATTTAAACCTTGCTGAATACCAGCTGATTCCGGTGCAATTTCAATTAAATAATTTTGCTGTGCTGGTGAAATCGCCCAGCTCAGCATACTCCAAAGTCCCATCATAATGATGAAGAGCGGGAATGAGAATGTCATTAATGGCAGTATGAAGATTGCACATGCAAATACGATAATAATCGAGATAATACTTTTCTTCGATCCCCATTTATCAGCAAGCCATCCACCGAACCCGCCGCCAATTACTGCTGCGATTCCGAAAATAAAGTAAAACACACTTATCCAGTTTGCTTCAACATGCATGACATCTTTTAAAAACGGTGTTAAATATGCATACAATGTTAAATGCCCCGTTAAAAACAAAAATGATGTTAACTGTGCACTTACAATTTTTTTATCTTTTAAAGTAGCAAGTTGTTCTTTTATTGATAATACCGATGTCGGTGGTACTTTCGTTAAGAACAATGAAATACAAGCTATTGCCATAACTGTTAATACAGAAATTAATACAAATGGTGCACGCCATCCGTATGCATTTCCGAGTACAAGACCAAGCGGTACTCCAAGTACAAGTGATCCACTAATTCCCATAAAAATGATTCCAATTGCACGCGCACGAAAATGCGGTTCTACTACACTAGAAGCAAGTGTTACCGATAGCGCAATAATTAATGAACCACTTGCCGCACAAATAACCCTTGAGAACATTAGCATTCCGTAATTCACACTAAACGCGGAAATAATATTTCCGATTAAGAAAATCGATAATGCTCCAACATACAATGTTTTTCTTTCAAACTTCCCTGTCACAGCTAATAAAACTGGACCTGACAAAGCAAATACTACCGAAAATATTGTTATAAGCTGACCAGCTGCGCTAATAGATACTCCTAAATCATTGGCAATTAAATCGAGCGTTCCTCCTATAATTAACTCAACCGTTCCGACTACAAAAGCCGCGATAGCTAAAATATAAACACGAAAATTCAAGTCTTTCCCCACGCTTTCTTTTTTGGTTACTACGATTATAGTAACCAAAAAAGAAAATGGACGCAAGTATAATTTTTTTACAGTAAAAAAGGTAGGCGTATTATACGCCTACCCTTCCATCATTCTGTTTCTTTCTTCTTATTTAAATACCAATACACCGGCAGTCCAGTAAAGACAATTCCAATTGATAAGAAACAACTTACTGGATCGTTAATAATCGCACTACCGATTACAAAGAACGAACCTAAAATCGCTACGATTGGTACGATTGGGAATAACGGTACACTATATGCACGCTCTTTATTCTTATTACGTTTTCTTAAGATGAAGACACCAATAAACGTCATTACGTAGAAAATATAAATAATGAATACGGAAATCTCAGATAGCTTATTTGGATCACTAATAATCATTAAAATAATTCCTAAAATGATTTCAACAGTAATCGCATTTGCTGGTGTTTTAAATCTCGGACTTTCCTTTGCAATAAACTTAGAAAATGGAAGTTGTCCACGCTCTGCCATAGACATTGGGATACGTGGGAACGTTAAAATCTTTCCATTTAAACAGCCGAAAATGGAAACGATAATACCGATACTAATAATTTTCCCGCCATATTCTCCAAGTAACATACCCGCAGCTGTCGCTGTTGCATTTTCTCCAAGGTCTACAATTTTCGCTGCTGGTAATACATTTAATAACGCCAAGTTAATTAATACGTAAGCAGCCGTTACGATTAAAATCCCTACTGTCATTGCTTTCGGTAATAACTTTGTTGGATTCTTCATTTCTCCACCAATCGAAGCAAGTAAAATCCAGCCGTCATAAGCAAATAACGTTGCTAAAATTGCCATACCGATGCTTTGATTTTGCGATATCGGCACAACTACGTTAAAGATATCACTATTCCCTTTCCAGAAACCTAGCACAACAATTAACACAATCGGAATCATCTTCCCAATTGTCGTGATTGTTTGAACGATACCTCCGTATTTTGTTCCCATACTATTTACAACGCCAAGGAACACAACTGTTCCAATTGCAATTGGTAAATTCCATACTTTATCTAAATAGAAAAAATTAATCATTAAAGAACTAAAGTATAAACCTAATGTTCCGATAATAGCAGGTCCATAAACAATTGTTTGCATCCAACCTGATAAATATCCCCAAAAACTTCCGTAAATCTCCTCTAAATACGTATACAACCCACCATTTTTCGGGATTTGCGCTCCAATTTCAGCTACTGTTAAACCACTCGCTAGCGTCAACAGACCACCAATTATCCAAGCAAGAATGGCCATATTAGAACTCCCCGAGTAATCTAATACGCTCCCTGGTTTCATAAACACACCAGATCCAATAATCGTTCCTACTACGATAGAAAGTGCTACTGTTAAACCAATTTTGTTCTTCTCATCATGATGCATGCTGCGTATCCTCCTTCCAATCCTAGTGTGATGCAAAAATGAAATAAAAAAACACTCCTCCCTAAAAAAGGGACGAGTGTTGTATTCGTGGTTCCACCCTTGTTTCAATTCGTAAAGTAACACACTTCACCAATTTCTCAAGTCTAAATAACGGTTTTTGCCGGCAAGCAATTACTAGATGCTCGTTCACTGCTGCAGTTCAGAGGTGGTAATCCATTTTTCCGTATTAGGAAGCTCACAGCCAAAGGCTTCCCTCTCTGAAAATCGTAAAAAATTGATCATGTCCTCATCATCACTTCTTGATGTCGAATTTTGTAGTTATTGTTCATTATATTGAATTGTTAGAAAAAATCAATATATTTTTTTATATAACATAGGAAATATTTCTCTTCTTATATTATAACAGAACATACAAAACTTCTCTAATTCCCTAAAAATGGTATAATCCATTTAGGAGGTGTACTAATAATGATTGCTGTCTTTTGTATCATTGCTACGTTTCTCTCTATTCTATTCGCTATCATGCATCGGCACAAGTATCCTGGTTATAGCATTTTAGCGGTAGCTATTATACCAGCTGTTTCCTTCTACGTATTGGGTAAATATCAATATACGGAAGTATTTATCGGTTTTGCAATCTTCTACTGCATCTTCGGATACATACTAACAATGAAAAGAATTTTATTGAATCATTAAAAGGGACCGATTTCTGCTGACAGAAATCGGTCCTCGCACGTACCTTCCGGTTGCCCACACGAAAGATACATAAATCAATTATTTATCTTCTTTTTTCATAAAAAACTTATGGTGCGGTAAATCAACATTCAATGCCTCTAATTGTTTCTTTTCGTTGTCTAAAATCGCTTTTGCTTTTGTTTTTGTTGCTTCATCTAATCCAGCAAAGATGTCTTCATGCTTCTCTTTCTCTGGAAGTTTCACACCTAATTTTGTTAATTCTTCTTTTGCTTGCTCATGCGTTAATTTTCCGGATTTCTTTTGCTCTAAAATTGACTTCGCTTTCTCTTTTGTCTGTTCATCTAAGTTAGCAAAACATGTCTCCATGTTTACCTTTCTCCGGCATTTTCACACCTAGCTTTGTTAATTCCTCTTTTGCTTGCTCATGCGTTAATTTTCCAGATTTCTCTTGCTCTAAAATGGACTTCGCTTTTTCTTTCGCCTGTTCATCTAATCCCGCAAACATTTCTTTGTGCTTACCCTTTTCTGGGAACTTCACGCCTAATTTTGTTAATTCTTCTTTTGCCTGTTCTCGTGTTAATTTACCAGACTTCTCTTGCTCTAAAATGGACTTCGCTTTTTCTTTCGCCTGTTCATCTAATCCTGCAAACATGTCTTTACGCTTCTCTTTCTCTGGAAGCTTTACACCTAGTTCCTCTAACTGTTTCTTTGTATCGTCCATAATTGTTTTTACTTTTTGTTTTGTAGCGTCATCCAAATCCTTTTTCGCCGTTTTTGCAGGCTGATCCACTGCTGGAGTATTCGTTGCCGCGAATGCCGGAATGCCGACTCCTCCAATGATTCCGAATGATAAAGCACCTGCAATCGCTAAATAACCAACTGTTTTCTTCTTCATAGGAAATTTCCTCCTTCATATTTCTAATGCATGTACACTTTCGTATACAATGCCTATAGTAATGTCGGTTTCTTAACATTTCCTTAACGATTTAACAAAAAAACACCGCTCGTAATGAGCGGTGTTTCTCTATGCTTTTTGTAATTGTAACTCTTCACGTTCCATTATTTTTCTTAATACAATTGTTTGTGTCATTGTAAATAAGTTACCTGTTATCCAGTACAACACAAGTCCTGATGGCGCCGCAAACCCCATAAATAGAATCATTGCCGGCATCATAATTTGCTGCATCTTTAGCATCTGTACTTGTTCTCCAGGTGTAATATTCGATTGGAAAACTTTCATCTGAATAAATGTCGTTAACGCTGCAATAATCGGTAATATATGATATGGATCTGCATGTCCTAGGTTCACCCATAAAAACGAAGATGTGCGAATCTCTTCAGTTCTGCTAATCGCATAATACAAAGCAGAGAAAATCGGCATTTGTATTAATAATGGCCAGCAACCAGCAAGTGGATTCCAACCGCCTGATTTCATTAGTTCTGACATTTCTTTTTGATACTGCTTTTGTTTTTCAAGGTCTTTGCTTACATCACCGTACTTTTTCTTTAGCTTCTGCAATTCAGGTTGCATTTTCTTCATTTTCGCTTGGCTGCGATATTGCGAAACAGCTAATGGAATCATTGCTGAACGAATAACGAGCGTCATAATAATGATAGCAATCCCAAAGCTAGCTCCAGGTATATGATGAGCAACAAATTGAATCATAAACGAGATTGGATATACAAAATAATGATCCCAAATTCCCGTACTATGTGCATCAATTGGGGCTGCATTACTGCAACCAGATAAAACAAAAACAAATAATAATGATAAACTAACGAGCACAGCTCGGTATGATTTTAACATGTTCATTCCTCCAATGTTTCGTAATTATTTAGCGAAACATTGGTGTATACGGACCGACCTCGTCATTCTCTTCACTTGATTCTTGTCTGCGTACAGAACGAATCATTCCATATTTATAAAAAATAGAAAATAGCGGTACATTTCCTGCACTATCTTCACATGTATCAACTAACGCAAAAGCTCTTTGTCTACCGTTTGATGCTTGTTGACGCACAAAGCGAGAAACATTAGCAAGGAAGAAAACTTCTAATAAACAAAGTGCCGTCGTTACAAACGATATATATAGAATTGCATCCTGCAATAAAAATTCCATCGCTTCACATCCTTAATAAGGTCATTTTAGCACATCGGGCAAATATTCTCTATTTCCTTTTATTTTCAAAAAAAAGTATTTTGCATATTTTCTCAAGAAAACAATAATTAAGAAACGTTGTATTCGCTTTCTTTAGCATATTCACACACATCAATGAATAGGCTTGATTTATTAGAAATTTATAAAATTTTTGCATTATAATAAAACTATTGCCAGTTTTTGAAAAAACCTTTATTCTCTTCTTGTAATCAAAAATGAATATGGAGATGAAACATACTATGGGTCAACTAGGAGACGCCGATTACGTTCCCGACACCGCCTTTTTATCCTTCCCAGCAGCTAAAACATTTCACTTAGAATTTATGATACAGTTGGTTGTTATTTTTATAGCTTCTATTTTGTATGCAATTTCTATGAATATGTTTTTTATCCCGCATAATATGATTAGCGGTGGATTCGCTGGTGTAGGGATGATTATCGGTTATTTAATGCACTACAATATCGGTGCACTTATCTTTTTACTAAACATTCCTCTTCTTATTTTAAGTCACTTTTACTTAGGCAAGAAGACAACCTTTTTAACAGCTTACTTTGTAGCCGTGTCATCGTTAGCGATGAACATTATCCCGGTACACCAAGTTTCAGACGATATTTTACTTTCTTCTGTATTCGGTGGTGTTATCTGCGGAGCAGCTTCAGGAATTATATTCCGATTTGCTTCTTCAACAGGTGGTTTTGATGTTGTTGGATTGATTGTAGCGAAATATCGAGATGTTTCAATTGGAGCAATCATATTTGTATTCAACTTAATCTTACTTGTAGCAGCAGGTTTTATTTTCGGATGGGATATTACACTTTATACGTTAATTAGTCGATTTGTAGTCAGCAAAGTTATCGACGCTGTGCATACGAAACATATTAAATTAACGATAATGACTATTACAGAAAAAGGCGAGGAAATAAAAAGCGCACTACTACATCACGGCATACGCGGGGTGACAATGGTAGACGCTGTCGGCGGCTATACAAACCATAAGAAAAAAATGATTTACACTGTCGTGACTCGCTATGAGTTAGGCGAAATGAAACGTATTATCCGTCAAGTGGATAACAAAGCATTTATGAACATTACTGAAACAGTTGAAATTGTCGGCCGTTTCAAACGCATATAAAAAGGTTAATAAATTAAAGGGCATAACATATTAGTCATATATAATATGTTATGCCCTTTGTTATTCAACTAACGTACCTTTTAGCATAATAAAATCACTAAGTTTATTACTACAAATCGGAGGATAGCATTCCATATACAATACTATCTGTCCATTCATCTTTATTCCAAAAATCTTGTATGAAATGGGCTTCCTTTCTCATACCTATTCGTTCACACAATTTTTGTGAAGCTGTATTACGTGCATCAAGATTAGCCTGTATACGATGTACATTACATTCATTAAATAATTTCAATACCAAACTACTTACTGCTTCTGTCGCCAAACCTCTCCTAGCTACTTCATTTGAAAAACTATAACCAATCTCAACAGTGTCTTTCATATTTGTGTACCATACGGATAAATCACCAACTACTTTAGTTTTGTATATAACTGCCAAACTTAATATTGTTTCTTTAGTAAGTACATTATTTGCTAACTTCTTATTAAATCTTTTCTGCATGTCTTCATGAGTCCACTTATTATGTAATAGGAACTTACATGTATCATCACTATTATAAATAGCAAATACATCCTGTAAATCAGTACTCTTAAAAGGTCTAATTATTAATCTTTCTGTTGTGAACTCCAAGTTAGCTCTCCTCCCTTACATTCATGCTATAAAACATTTTTTATAGTATTTAAGCCTCATTCTTAGATCTCACCTTGATTACATATTTCATCATAATAAATTAAAATCCTTCTTCCACTAAACTGCACCGTTAATAGTATTTCCTTGCGCTTTTTATTTTTTACACTTATTACAAAATCAGATAATTCTATTATTATGTCCCTAAATGTGTTATAATGAAAGCAGACTCACAAAAAAAGAGTATATAGACTTGGAAGTTTCTCTTATTTTACAAGCAAAAAGAAACGAGCAGTCGGGTATATTTCAGACACCATACACGTAACGGTTTAAACAACCGATCATCTTAGTTACTCTTCAATGATCTTTTTATAAAAAGATACGTACAATTAAAACTCACTTCAATATACTATACCTACCTTTTTGACTTCCAAATCATCTTATTACATAGGGAGATGAACATATGAATCAATATATACGATATACAATAGCTGTCCTGTTTGCTATTATCGGCGGAACAATCTGCTTCTGGACAAACACTCAGCTTGGAGAGAATATCATCTTTAATGGAATCGAAACACTTGTAAGCGCTTCAATTTTAGGCGGATACATTTACTTCCTCTTCAATCCAGAAGAAAACGCTCAAAAAACAATGTTATTAACAATGATCGGAATCGTTGGTGGATGTATTTCCTACTCAATGACAAACTATACATTACCACTTCAATTAAGCTCAGCTTTCTTCCACGGTCTATGGACTTGGTTCATTGCATTCTGCCTAGCAGACGTATTCAACCTTTTACAAGACAATGAAGAAGATAGCGGTCGCCAAATTGAAAGCAACTCTTAAGCTGGAAGATACTCTTCCAGCTTTTTTATGTTGGTTTGCATATCCCCGCATCACGATAAAAAGAAGTTACCCTCACGGCAACTTCTTTTCCACATACCCCACTTCGTATTCACTAAAATATATCAACGATTTTTCAAATATATCGATCGTTTCTCCACTTATATCAACGATTTTTTCATTATATCGACGCTTCGACACAAGATATCGATTTACCGACAACCTTCGACACTCAAAACGCACAACATACCCTATCCACCAAGCAACTTACTGCCGAACTCTACGATTAAAAAGATAATTAATAAGATCGCGAGTATCTTTAATGCTACATATGCCACTTTAAAAACAACATAAATGAGCAAGACGATTAAAATAATCGTTAAAATTTCCATCTAGAATTCCTCCAAGCTTTGCTCTTCATATCTTATTTTACTCGTCCCACACTTTTTATGGAACGGCATAAGATGACATAGAAAAAAGAGGATACCTCACCCATCGTAAGATACCCTCTCTTTCAGCTGCTCAAACCATTCTCTTTCTACTTGTAAATATCCCATCTCACTCTTCTCGGCGCTCTCCAATTCTTTATCAGCTTTCTTCATATAAGTATGGGAAGCTTCTAGATCATTCTCTAAATATTTGATAATTCCTTGTGTACGATAATATCCGTTTAAGTCCATTTTTGTAATAACCTTTGCATGTTCCTTTGCTTCTTGCAAAGAAAGACTATCCATCTGATAAAGGGCTTTATATAAAAGGTACCAACTATGAAAACTACTAACGAAAAACTTATTTTCTTTCGTTACAGGTAGTTGAACAATTCGTTCTATATACAGTATCGCTCTTTCCATTCCCTCTTGATCTGCACGAGCAAAAAAGACGAGCATAAGTCTACTCATTATCTCTCTTATCCCTTTATTCTCTTTTATTTTCTCCTCACTCAATTCTACTAACCTTTCATCCCAATCTTTCGGTCTTTTATAACTAAATAACTCACTCGATATTTGAATTTCATATAAATGATTTCTAGCTCTTTCATCATCTTTAATTAAAATAAGAAATTGCATCCCATCACTCATAAGCATTCCTTTTATCGGCACAATTGTAACCGCAAAGATTGCAAAATGGAAAAAGGAAAAATATAAAAGATATTGATAATAACTCACCATATATATGTAACCGGAAGTAATACCAAATAGTAAACTCGTAATCGGTCCACCTAAAGTAAGCCACGCCCACTTTTTCGAAAGATTCGGTGTCTCTATAGAAGGTGGTACTAGTGTTGCAACGCCTCCAAAGTACGCCCACAATTTATTTTCTCGAATGCGTAATTTTCCCTTTTCTTTTTGAATAGTAATGGGTCCTACTGTCATAAATTTAAATGTCAAACCACCTATTACACCAAATACTACATGTCCTAGCTCATGAATGACTAACACTAACAATGAAATTCCAACTATTGCCCATAAGTTCAAAATTACTTCTAATTTCCCAGTTCGGATTACTCCGTATAAAATGGACAGAATTAGCGCCACTGTCATTGAGCCAGCTGGCCTTCTTAAAATATCCACCTTTTTCTCCCCTTAATAAATCATTTTTCTTTGCATTTCGTACATGAACTTCCCGAGATGCAATATCCAAATAAATGAGATTAAGCCAATTAATACAAAATCGATATCACTAGCAGCTGTATATATAACGGCAGCCCACCATACATATGCCAATATTGTATTCGTAAATTCATACGCTTTATATCCAGCCTCATGCACAATGTGCTTTAATCCTTCATCTGCGTTTTTCGTCCACATTTTCATAGATTCCATATACGTTACACCTTGTTCAGGATATAGCTTATTATAACGATTTTTTGTTATAAGTCCGATAATTACTACAGTAGTTAAACAAACAATAGAAGCTACTAAATTCCACACCGCAAATGAAACATTTGTATCCTGCAACAGTGCACGTCTACATGTAATAACTGCATATACAAACCATGCCTGCGTAACTATATCGCCTACACGTAAATATATACTTATAATGCCTAATTTTCTGCCTTGTACGCTCTCTTCTTCATCGCGTGCCTCTGCTAACATACGTGTATTCTTCCAAGTATAGTACATCATTAAGATTCCAAAAATAGTACATATACCTATAAATGTATTGGATGATAATTTTCTCGGTTCATCCGAGAGTAAATTTAAAGCTATATAAGACGTTAAAAAGCCACCCACCATACTTAATGCTATTTTCCCCACAGAATCAAATTGTTTTTTTCGTTTACTCTTCATCGTCCTCTTCCCCCTCTACTAACGTAAATATTTCCTCCACCGGTACATTGAAAATTTGTGCGATTTTTAACGACAATACGATAGATGGTGCATAATCCCCGCGCTCAATTAAACTAATCGTTTGCCGTGATGATCCAATCGCTTTCCCTAAATCCCCTTGTGATAAACGATGCTTTGCTCGCAATTCCCTCACTCGATTTTGAAGCTTCATGTCTTCCCTCTTTTTCATTTATTTAATTAAAATTGTAAATAATATCCTTATCTTTGTCAATTATAATTGTCATTACGACTATAATAATTGACAAGATACTTATTTCTTATCCTGTATCAAATTCCTATAAAGAATGTAAAATGTGCATTAAACATAGTCTTAAAAATAAAAAAGTCAGTGCTTTTGCACTGACTTCCTAAATTCTGACATAGAATGGATTTCATATTAACTTGCGTTTTGTAGTAATACTCGTTTTAACTGCTTACGGAAACGAATACCTAACGTAACCGCTACAATCACAATAACTCCAAAAATGATTTTACCGATATGACCTTCTAGCACTCCAAAGATATCATGTAAGTTTCCACCTAACCAGTAACCACCGATTAAGAAGAATGATACCCAAAATAGAGCACCTGAATAAATTGTAATGGCAAAACGACGGAATGGTAAATTAATAATTCCTGCAAAGTATCCTGTGAAATGACGTACACCAGGAATAAAGAAACCAATAAAAATTAAGAAGTACCCATACTTATCAAACCACATTCTCGTTAAGTCAATTTTTCTTTGCGTTAAAAATACGTATTTCCCATACTTTTGAATGAAAGGCATACCTAATTTATTTCCTAAAAAGTATTGAATCGTCATTCCTACACTTGTCCCAATAAAGGATAGAATAATTAAAATCGGTAAACTTAAATCACCCTTATGTGCTAAAAATCCCGCATATGCTAACGTTGGCTCTCCCGGAAACGGAAGTGCAATATATTCTAACAGCAAGCCGACAAGTACAACATAGTACCCGTATTGCTGAAATAATTCATGAATCCATTCCATGTCATCTCTCCTTTCAATCACGTACAACTTCTTACTATTATTGTATAAAAAAATTGTCGAAATAACTATCACAATAGCTTACATTTTTATTACATTTTTGTAAGGGTCACACTAGTGATTTTCGTTCTTTATTAAATAGTAAAAATCATTTTTCAAGTCGAAATAGCGAAAAGGCGCATTAATAACATGCAGATTTTATCCATTTTTTAGCACTAAAAACCTCTCTTATTTTGTTCTCAATAAAAAACCATCACAAACTCATACTAACTTCATATTAGCTTCATATACGTATTGTAAGATTATATCGGAATTTGTTGAAAAATTTAACCAATATATGACTAAGCATTAATTTGAATAAATATAAGTCGTTTTTCGAAATTGAAAAAAGGGTGAATACGAAATGGAAGCATATAAAATGCACGATTTTATTAATACAAATGTTGAATCTCATCAAAATGAAACCGTTTTTAATTTACAAATCTGTGAAACAAGTGAATTTGACGTAAGTTTAACAAAATCTACAACACTATCTTTTATCGTTTCAAAAAAGAATATTAAAATTGTCACGAAAAAATGGATTAATTCAAATCAAGAAAGCATGATTGGCAAAAGCTACATCATTCCAACAAAAGCTTTTCATTATTTCTTACCAATCATCTCTGAAAATGAAGATGAGCTAAATATTCAAGTTCAAAGTTTTGGACTACGTGGTGAGCTTTTATTAAATGAAAGATTACTTATTGATAACAACAACAAACACAACAGCAAAATCACTACATTCTTTGAAACATTAGATGAAAATGTAAATAAAGCATTACGAGGATTACAACTTCATTGTATGTAAGACTCTTACGATAGTAAAAGGAGAATAACAATGAAAAAATTATTATTAAGCGCACTATTATCATTAGGATTTTTAACTCTTCCATTCTCTAGCGCAGAGGCAGCTACAACGAAAGATCAATTAATCGTAGACACTCAGTTAAATAAAATGGATTATTATCAGGATGGAAAATTTATAAAAAGTTTTACTGTCGCTACTGGAAAAGCTGCAACACCTACACCTAAAGGCACTTTTCAAATCGTAAATAAAATTAAAAATCGCCCTTATTATACAGGCAAAATTAAAGGCGGCGATCCACGTAATCCACTTGGTGACCGTTGGCTCGGATTAAATATGGCAGGAACTTACGGAACAACTTATGCGATTCACGGAACTAACAATAATCAAGCAATCGGCAAATGGACAACACTTGGTTGTATTCGTATGTATAACAATGATATACACTGGTTATTTGAGCGCGTTCAGCAGCAAGCTACTGTCACTGTAAAATAGCCTAAAAACAAGATTTATGTGTAGCCAAGAATTTTATGTCTTGGCTTATTTTATTTATTCATTTACAGTAGCAAAACAACTGTATTTACATATATAATAGGAATAGATTTGATTAGCTAATATTTAAACATTGATAAACGTAGATATTAAAATTATACAGTTATAATGTTTTATAAATTTTATAATACATACTATAATAGAACTACTGTAATTCTGAACTATTCAGTAACACTAAACTATTCCCCTTGCTACCTTCATGATTATTTTATAGCGGGGGCTTATTATATGTATAAACAATCTGAGTCACTCGAAAAATGATGAATTCGAATATTGCAGTAAAAAGCGTTATTTAGGAGGTGTTACTATGACGCATATACTGGTGATTGAAGACAACCCAGATATACAAGAACTTATTCGTGAATTTCTAATGGCACAAAACTTTACAGTTGATGTAGTTGGTGCTGGAACAGAAGGTATTCTTCTTTTCCAAAAAAATTCATACGATCTTGTCCTCCTCGATGTAATGTTACCAGATATAGATGGCTATAGTATTTGTAAAATTATGCGAGGACAATCTGATGTACCAATCATTATGTTAACAGGCTTACATAATGAAGAAAGTGAAATTAAAGGATTTGAGTTAGGTATTGATGACTATATTACGAAACCGTTCCATTATACTGTATTTATTAAGCGTGTAGAGGCTGTATTAAGAAGGGCAGCAACGAAGGAAGCAGAAGCTGCAACTATACTACAATTCCATGAATTGATGTTAAACTCTACAGCATATGCAGCTTATGTTCATGGTAATCAAATTGAATTGACAACAAAAGAATTTGAAATTATTTATACTTTACTGCAAAATCGAGGAAAAGTATTATCAAGAAGTGATTTGTTGAATAAGGTATGGGGCTATGAACATTATGGTGATGTAAGAGTTATAGATACACATATTAAAAACTTAAGAAAAAAATTAGGAATTCCTTATATTAAAACGGTGAAAGGCATTGGCTACAAAATCGAATCGTAGCAAAGACAACATCACCAAAAATATTTTCATCAAAACCTTATTATTTTGTATTCTTTTATCACTTTGTCTTTATCAAATTATTTACTTTCTAGCTTCAAACTACGATAAAGAACGTTTTGCGAAAGAAAATGGAACGCCGACTACAGAACAGGCGAATTCAGATAAGCAAAACGACGAAAGTAAAACGAAGCAAAATAAAGCTGTGTCAGAGGGGAGCATTTCTAATTTCCAATCTTCTATTATAGATTATAAATCTCTTTCTACAGCTATCAATCACCTTTTGCAGCCTAGCCAAACTGTAAAGGCAAAAGAACATACACAAAATCTTTCGGGGAAAAATAGCACTTCTAATCCGCCTACAGAAGCAGAAAAGAAAGCCGCTAATAATGATGCCTTACATACACAAAATGCAGCAAGTAAAACAAATGATACAAATGATAATCCAAAGTTAGCAGATGCGTTGCAGCAATTAGCTCCACATATTGGCGCGACAATGCTTGCATTATCACTACTCGGATCTTTAATTTATACAAAACTAATTGCCAAACCTTTTCAATATATGAGCGATGCTTTAAAAGATATTATGAATCTTGATTTCTCAGATAAAAAGCTACTTAACAAAAATGCAGATCAAACAGATTTTAATTTGCAAGTAGCTGCTTCACAAGTACCAAACATTGTGAAGAATTTACATGCAAGCAATCAAGATTTAAGAAACGAGCTCAAGAAGGAACAACAATTAGAACAATCTCGTAAAGAATTTATGTCTATGCTATCCCATGAATTAAAAACACCAATCGCAGCCGTTATGGGACAACTAGATGGCATGATTCATGGAATTGGAGCTTATAAAGATAGAGATAAGTATTTGAAACGTTCCTACGAGATGATGCAAGACATTAACATATTAACGGAAAAAATGTCGGAATTATCCAAAATACAAAACCCTCAATTTAAACCTAATTTAGAAGTCATTTCTTTATCTAATATTATTGAGGATGTTATGAAGAAAGTAGATTACTTTGTATCTGTAAAACAATTAAATGTACAATCTAATATTAAACACGACGTACAAATTTTAGCTGATCCTAAATTTATTCAAACTGCTATTTTTAACATTATTTCAAATGCAATTCATTATACAATTGACCATCAGCACGTATATATAAAGCTTTATGAAAAACCAAATGGTTACGCATTAGAAGTATTAAATACAGGTTCACAAATTGATGAAGATAAACTTGCTCATTTATTTGAGCCTTTCTATCGCGCAAACCCTGATAAACACGGTTTAGTACAAGGTAGTGGTCTTGGATTATATATCGTGAAACAAATATTAGATAAACATCAATTTCCTTATGGGATACAAAACACGCCTCAAGGTGTAAAATGTTCTATTGTATTCCCAAAAGCAATGTAAAAACCTACTACAATTTCATACCCCAAATTCATACTTCGTATGAGTGGCGGAATTTTGTAGAGTGTCTTACTCTGTTTCGTTCGCCCGTTATCCTTATTTGGATAGCGGGCGTTTTTTATTACTTAAAAGGAGGATTTTTTATGGAGAAGTTTAAATATTCATTGCTCGTTTTATTCGGTGCTTGCAGCTATGGCATACTTTCAACTATTTTCAAACTCGGATTCATAAATGGATTTTCAGCACATCAACTATTAGGAGGACAATATGTCTTCGGATGGATTGGACTATTTCTACTCGTTCTTTTCTTTTCACGTCATAAAGTAACAAAAAAACAATTCTTTTCATTACTAACCGTCGGAACAACAATGAGTATGACTGGGATTTTCTACGCTATTTCTGTAGAAGAACTACCCGCATCTATCGCTGTCGTCCTACTCTTTCAGTTCACTTGGATTGGTGTCATTATCGAAGCGATTGCAAATCGAACATTTCCAAGCCGCGATAAGATCATATCTATCCTTATTTTATTTGCTGGTACATTGTTTGCAGGTGGTGTATTTGAAGGCCTCGGACAAAGTTTTTCTACGAAAGGGATTATCTTTGGACTATTAGCTGCAGTCTCTTTTTCATTCTATGTTTTTGCAAGCGGGCGCGTCGCTACGGATGTTCCGCCTTATACGAAAAGCTTCCTTATGACAACAAGCGCTACTCTTATCGTATGCCTATTCTTTCCGCCAACCTTTTTAACAGACGGTGCTTTGCAAGCCGGTCTATGGAAATATGCTTTCTTCCTCGGATTATTCGGCGTTGTTGTACCTGTCATTTGTTTTTCAATCGGTGTACCAAAGGTTGGAACAGGGCTTGGTACGATATTAGGTGCAGCTGAATTACCAACTGCTATTATTGCTTCTATTACACTTGTACATGAAGTCGTAACGTTCATGCAGTGGATTGGAATTATTTTCATATTGGTTGGGATCTTCATTCCTCAGCTGCTTACGGCTAGGAAAGAAAGGAAACAAAATCGCGTGCATAGCGCTTGAAAAAATACAGAATTTATATAAAAGATATAACTGCAATTAAAATAAGTAAATTTATCTGGAGGTATAAATGACTATTTTAAGCATCGTATTTTTTGCTATTATGTGTATCTTCTTCCTAATAAGATATATGAAAGAAAAGAAATTTTACGATTTACTTCTCATTCCCGTTTGTATATATGCAGGAGCAGTGAAAACTCCTTTCGTAGAGTACTTAAACTTTAATACTACATTTAAAATAACGTATGATATTGCAGCTATTATTCTTGTAATCCTTGCTGTACTTTTCTTTTTGAAAGATAAGAAAGAGAATCATACTGCATAACAAAAGACCTTTCATTTACTTGAAAGGTCTTTTTCTCTATCTCATTTTACTGCTCCATACAGCTTCTCTATCTCATGCTCAATTTGTTTTACATCGATTCGCTCAAATAATGGCTGTACGCTATCAATTCTACTTGGCAACGTATTTTGCGGTTCCCAATTTCGTTTCACAATCGACAATGTGTTTCTAACCCTTTCACTTGAAAATGGTAAAAACGGTTCAAGGAGATTTGCAAAATTAGCGATAAGATACACACAGTTATAAATCGTTTCTTCACATGAAACTGGATCATCTTCTCTTTGTTTCCAAGGCTGCTTTTCATCAAAGTATTTATTTGCAAAACGTACTGCATCAAATATTGTTTCTAGCGCCACCTTAAATTTAGTTTGCTCAATCGCCTCTCCTACATGTTTATATAATCCTTCTACTTTATCTTTCAGCTCTACCTCAATACTTCGCTTCGGCACGATACCACCATAATATTTTTCGATAAACTTTAATGTCCGGTTCACAAAGTTCCCGTATGCACCTAATAATTCACTATTATGACTGTAAATAAATTCCCGCCATGAAAAATCAGTATCGCGATTTTCTGGTGCGTTGACGGTTAAAAAGTAACGAATAGAATCTGGATCATAGCGTTCTAATATGTCAGGCACCCATACTGCCCAATTTTTACTTGTAGATAATTTTCTTTTTTCAACTGTTAAATATTCATTCGAAACGATATGACGCGGGATTGCTTCCTCCCCTATTCCAAGTAATACCGCTGGCCAAATGACGGAATGAAACGGAATATTATCCTTTCCGTGCACATAATATGTTTTCGCTTCGCTATCCCAAAACTCTTGATCATCTTTCCCTGTTTCTTCAGCCCAATGTTTACTCGCTGAATAATAGCCTGTCACTGCTTCAATCCATACGTAAATTTTCTTATCTTCATACCCTTCTACTGGAATTGGTACTCCAATTGGTAAATCACGTGATACGGCCCTATCTAGTAATCCTTCCTTTACATATCTCTCTGTTAGTTGAATCGCATTGTCGCGCCATGTCCCTGTTTGTTTGGCAATTTCTACAGCCCTTTTAATTTGCTCCTGAAATGTATGCAATGCGAAATAGAAATGCTCTGTTTCCTGTACGGATGGTGTACTACCACATAACTTACATTTCTTTTCTAACAAATCGAGTGGATCTAAAATAGCAGAACACGCATCGCATTGATCTCCTCTTGCTGCTTCATGGCAATGTGGACATATTCCTTCTACATAACGATCCGGTAAAAACTGCGTACACGTTTCACAATACGCTTGTTCCACTATTTTTTTATAAATATGTCCTTCTTCTAATAAACGTAAAAAAACATTTTGAACCGTTTCATGATGGTGCTCACTATCTGTACGTGTATAGCAATCATAAGTAAAACCAAGGCTACGAAAACATCGCTGGAACTCTTCATGATACTGATCAGCAATTTCCTTCGCTGTCACACCTTCTTGTTTTGCCCTAATTGCAATCGGTGTTCCATTACAATCACTCCCCGAAACATACAACACATTCTCACCTTTTGACCGGTAATAACGTGCTAAAATATCTCCAGGTAATAAACTCGCAATATGGCCAAGATGTAATGAACCATTCGCATACGGCCAAGCGCCCCCAATAAAAATACTCATCTTACATTCCTCCTTTAAAATATAAAAAGCCCCACCCCTATCTTAAAAAAGATAAGGGCGGGGCTGTATAAACAGTCGCGGTACCACCTTATTTCGCCAATTACTCACATAATTAGCCTTAACAAGTACGGAGCTCTATGCTCTTATACTGTGGTTTTGATAACGAGTACCAACTCTCGTCGCCGCCTACTATTATCATTTGATAAGTTCAGGACGAAGCTCAAAGGCCATTGTTCAAATGAATATTCTTGCTTCTTCTCAGCTACCGAAGCTCTCTGGAAAGAATGTGTTCATCCTACTTTTCCTTTTCAACGCTTTTACGTATAACAAGTATTGTACGACTTAATCACAGAAAAATCAAACTTTTATCCAGAACGAAAAGGAAATCCCATCCTCCCGCCGAATACCTATACGTTCACAAAAGGAGTGATAACATTGAACCAAAAACAACTAAGCACTATAAATGAAAAAAGCTGGAATACAGCTGCTTATGAAGCTTGGACGAATCGCCATGGGGCGCCAGAGGATTATGCAAAAAAAATTATGGAAGATCCCACACGCGAAGTAGCACATTATTTACCTTACATACAATCTCCAAAAGGAAAACGTATTATTAACTTACTCGGCTCAAAAGGAAATAAAGCTGTCGCACTTGCCCTTTTAGGCTCTGACGTAACAGTTGTTGATATTTCAGCAAGTAATGCAAAATATGCAAATGAACTTGCGGACGCAGCAGGTGTCTCTATCCAGTATGTCGTTTCTGATGTATTAAATGTGCAGCTCTCCGAATCATTTGATATCGTATTGCTGGAACTTGGTGTACTCCATTACTTTCTAGATTTAAAACCACTCTTTCAAAAAATTGCTACTTTACTTAAGCGAGATGGAATGCTTATACTTCGTGACTATCATCCTGTTTACACAAAATTATTAGGAGTCGACCACCCATCATTTCAGGCCAATGGAAATTATTTCGATGAAGAATTAATTGAAGATGATGTTGCTTATAGCATCCTTCTTACAGAAGCACAGAAAGAATCGCTACCTAAAACAACCATCCGTCGCTGGACGCTAGGAGAAATCATTACAACACTTGCGGAAGAACGTTTTAAAATCGAAAAACTAGTTGAAGAACATGGATCTCATCAAAGATGGGTCTTTCCTTCTACTGCACCAGAAGGAATCGAAGAACGTATCCCTGGTCTATATACAATAATTGCGACAGCATGCAAAAAAGGATCCCTTCACGGATAGGATCCTTTTTGCATGCTCACGCATATAAGTTGAGGTTGGAGATTACCATAATTCTGTAGAATAGGACACAAGATATTTCAACATTTCGTCTCTGACTTACGTCGTCAAAAAGGGGTATGACCGACATAACGAAGAGTAATGTTTTTAGTTGATACTGATAATCGTTATCAACTAATTAGAAGTATACATGATGTCATTTCAAATTTCAATAGCATTTCTAATATTTATTTATGAATTTTATGATATGCAAATGTATACATTTTAAGAACTTTTTCTAATACTAATCTGACTCCTTCCATTATCTGCTATAATTTTCATTGAACAGATTAATAACTTCATAATAATGTTTTTATTAATTTTGTTTTAAATATCTATAAATCATAATAAACAGTTTAAATGAGGGTAGGGGTAACGATGAAATATGTTAGTATTCGAAAAAAACTACTGTTCACACTCTTAAGCATTTCTTCTTTATTTAGTATTGCTCTTATTGTTATTCTTTCATTCGCCATGAATCAAGCAAGTGAAATCGAAACGTTAAAAAATGATGTATCAAAAAGAGCGACGATTTTAAAAGAACGTGGCGATTGGTTCCAAGCACAAGTTGCTGGTTTACAAGAATATTTGCTATCACATGATCAAAAAGGATTAGATAAGTTCAATCGAGAAGGGAAAAAATTAGCTGATACTAGAGAGAAAGTAACAAGTGACAAGAAGCTCCCAGAAGGAATGAAAGAAGCTATTTTAATGGGTGGAAAATGGCGTAGCGTCATAGATAATGAGGTACTACCTCTTGCGCTTGAAGGAAAATGGGACGAAGCATCCAAAATTGCTTTATCACAAACAGATTATGTAAATGATCTTTTAGGTCGTTTTAATAAATATACAAATGAAGAGAATGAGAAACGTGACGCATTAATTGCTGATGTCGAGTCTTCTTCATCACTTATTCAATATATTATTTTCTTCTCACTTATTACATGTACATTAACGTCTATCTTATTAGCATGGTGGTTCTCTGGTAAACTCGTTAAACCAATTCGACAAATTGATGAGAAGTTAAAAGAATTAGCTTCTCAAGACGGAGATTTAACGGCTAGATTACACGTAACAAGTAAAGATGAAATTGGTGACATTGCAAATTCCTTTAATCAAATGCTCACTAACTTACAGCATATAATAAAACAAGTTCAACAAACATCAACAAGTGTAAAAGAAGCTTCCGAAAATGTATTTATCGAAACAACCGCTTCTATGGAAAATACCGCAAGAACCCAAGAAACTATGAATGCTCTTGAACACAACATTCGTTCACAAGTTTCTAGCATTGAAGAAAGTTCAACCGCAATGGATGACATGGCAACGAGTGTTCAGCGTATCGCTGAGTCCGCCTCTTCTGTTACTAGTTTAGCTGTCACAACTTCATAAAAAGCAGATGATGGGAATAAAGTCATTGAGAAATCTATTACACAAATGCATACACTCTACGAAGCTGTTAACGCTACATCACAAGTAGTTGAGCGGCTCATTACACATACAAATCATATAGATACTGCACTTCAATCTATTTCAAATATCGCCGACCAAACAAATTTGCTCGCTTTAAATGCTTCTATTGAAGCAGCTCGTGCTGGTGAACACGGCAAAGGATTCGCTGTTGTTGCCGATGAAGTTCGAAAACTTGCTGAACAATCTCAACTAGCCGCAACTGACATTAACCATTTACTTCATCAAATTCAAGCTGATACAAAAATAGCAAATGATATGATGACACAAGGTCAAGCAGAAGCTTCTGAAGGAATTACGGTTATTCGTACCGCCGGATCTTCATTCTCAGAAATTGTTAACCACATTAACAAAGTCTCTACACAAATGCAAGAAATGTCTGCAACTGCTGAAGAGATGGCTGCAAGCTCTGAAGAAATGAACGCAGCTTTAAATAATATCGCTTCTATTTCAAACGAAGTTGCTGCAGAAACATCACAAACAGCGCATTCGGCTGGTGATCAAGTAAACAAAATGAGTATCGTGGCTAACAAATCATCTGAAATGAAAACAATCGTACAAGAACTTGAAGTTCTCGTCTCTCATTTCAAAACAAACGCTTAAAGTGAAAATGACACGAGCTCAAAGGTATAGGAATGAAAGTTTTACAGTCTCTCTTTTTTCACTTTAAAATATCTCTTTCTATCTCTCATTCCGTCTGCTATAATTCCTAAAGGAAATAAGAAAGCTTTATTCCAACTGGAGTAAAGCTTTCTTTCAATTTTTTACATTTATTAATTCTAATACTAAGATTTCACAAAGGAGGCTTTTAATTATATGAATTTTGTAAGTATCAGAAAAAAACTTATGTTCATGATGGGAACGATTTGCGCTTTATTTGGTGTCGCCTTAGCATTTATTTTATTTTTTGCTATCGACCAATCTCGTAAAGCTGAAACATTACAAAAAGAAATTTCTCCACTGGCAACAGAATTGAAAGAGCGTGGAGACGCTTATCAAGTACAGCTCTCTGCTTTAAGAGGTTATTTACTACAACATGATCAAGTCGAATTAGACAAGTTTAATGAGATGAGTAAACGTCTTGAGGATTCAAAAGATAAACTTCTTTCTAATCCAAATCTTTCTTCGTCCGTAAAAAGCACAATGGAATTAGGGTCTACTTGGAGAAAGTTCATTGAAGAAAAAGTATTCACTCTTGCAAAAGAACAAAAATGGGAAGAAGCTTTACAAGTAGCTTCTTCAGAAAACGGAACGGTCTATAAAGTAATTGGTGACTTCACAAATTACAGTAATGAACAAGCTAAATTACGTGAACAATCTATTGAAAAAATTGATCAATCTGCACTCTTAATCGAATATGTTATTTTCTTATCACTTGTTGTATGTATTATCGTTGCAATTATTCTTGCATGGTGGTTCTCTGGTAAACTGGTGAAACCAATTCAACAAATTGACACGAAACTAAAAGAATTGGCCTCTCAAGAAGGTGACTTAACGGCACGTCTACAAGTAAATAGCAACGATGAAATAGGTGCTATCGCAACATCATTTAATAAAATGTTAGAAAACCTACAACATATTATTAATCGTGTTCAAAAAACATCAGTGGAAGTACAAACCGCTTCTGAAAATATGCTAGAAAAAACGAATACATCACGTGAGGCGACATTAAGAGTCCAAAGCTCGATGTCCAACTTAAATGCAAGTATTCAATCACAAACTTCTAGTATGGAAGAAAGTTCAACTGCAATGGATGATATGGCAGTAAGTGTTCAGCGCATTGCTGAATCTGCTTCATCTGTAGCGGAACTTGCTGTTGCCACATCTGAACATGCTAGCGATGGCAGTACCGTTATCCAAAAATCTGTTTCACAAATGACAACAATACACGAAGCTGTAAATGCTACGTCAGAAGTGGTTGAACGTCTAATCACTCATACGAAATATATTGATACTGCTGTACAATCTATTTCTAATATTGCTGAGCAAACAAACTTACTTGCTTTAAATGCTTCTATTGAGGCAGCTCGTGCTGGTGAGCAAGGAAAAGGATTTGCTGTCGTAGCTGACGAAGTTCGAAAACTTGCTGAACAATCTAAAACAGCTGCAACAGACATTAATCAATTACTACATCAAATTCAAAATGATACAGAAACTGCTAGCTCTATGATGTCTCAAGGCCGTTCTGAAGCATTTGAAGGCATTAATGTTATTCGTGAAGCTGGTACTTCTTTCTCAACAATTGTAGAACAAGTAAATAAAGTATCTACTCAAATGCAAGATATATCAGCAACTGCTGAAGAAATGGCTGCAAGTGCTGAAGAAATGAACGCTTCACTTAATAACATCGCTTCTATCTCTACTGAAGTATCGAGCGAAACTGCCGCAACGGCACAATCTGCTGAACAGAAAGTTATTGTTATGAATGAAATGACAGTAACTGCTAGAAAAATGAAACAAACAGTTGAAGAGTTAGATCAACTCGTATCTCATTTTAAAACAGAATAGATGTTCAAAAAATATCCCTTCTTTGAAAGAGGGATATTTTTTTGAGCTCATTTCCTGCACATTATGCTCATTTCCGTTATAATGAGAATCGATATCATTAAAGTGTAGGAGGGGCTGCTTATGTCACAAGAAGCATTTGAAAATAAATTACTTGCCAATTTAGAGGCTGTTATTGACCCTGAACTAGGTGTTGATATCGTTAATCTTGGATTAGTTTATGATGTTACAGCAGATGAAAATAATAATGCTGTCATTACGATGACTATGACTTCTATCGGTTGTCCAATGGCTGGGCAAATCGTATCAGACGTTAAAAAAGTATTATCAACGAACGTACCTGAAGTTAATGAAATAGAAGTAAATGTCGTTTGGAATCCACCGTGGTCGAAAGAACGTATGTCACGTATGGCGAAAATCGCATTAGGCATTCGCGACTAAATAAAGTGGAAATTTCATCATTTGCGGATAGCGGGATAAAGAAAAGACCTGACTAGGATGTCAGGTCTTTTCTCTTATTATTTTACACCTACTGCATCATAAGCTTTCGTTACAGCTTGTACAGCTTTAGAGTTTTTACCATATAAATCTTCAGCTGACTGAAGAGCAGCTTGACGCATCATTTTGAAGTCAGAGTTTGCAGTTAAATATTTCGTAAGAGCACGGTAGTAAATTTTTTCTGTCGCTTCACGGCCCACTCCAGTTACTTTCACGCCGTAATGATCTCCGCCTTCAGATACTAAATATGCAGCTTTATTGTTAATACTGCTGTTAATATGAACACCGCCATTATCAGCTGTTCCAGTATAACGTTTACTATAGTGATCTGGGTAACCTTCACTTGGTTTTAATGGATTTGGAATAGACGCTGGGTCTTTAAGAGAGCGAAGTGCATCACCAGGTTTATCAGGTGTATAAATATCAGCACCTAAATCCCAGCTCTTCTTCTCAACCATAACACCCATAATATCAGATAACGATTCATTTAACGCCCCTGACTCATTTTTGTAAACAAGGTTTGCTGTATGTTCAGTTACAGCATGCGTTAATTCGTGACCGATAACATCAAGTCCAGCAGATAATGGAATGAACGTTTTTCCATCGCCATCACCGTACATCATTTGCACACCATTCCAAGCTGCGTTATTCCAGCTCTCCCCTACGTGAACAGTTGAAATAAGTTTCGCACCTTTATCATCGAAAGAGTTACGATTAAATGTCTTTTTGTAGTAATCATATACTTTTCCTGCATTTACATGCGCATCAACTGCAGCTTTATCTTCGAAGAACTTAGATTTACTTTCAACTTCTTCTCCTGTATATCCAAGCCATTGTGAGAATAAATTAAACCAGTTCTCGTCCATATTTTCTGCATCAAATGTATGAACACCTTGTCCTCGTTTACCATCAAACAAGTTGAATTGGCCTGTTTTCGTATCTTGAGCAATTTCAAATGATTGTCTAGCACCTAATACTCCGTAACCAAATCCAGTAATGTTATCTACAGCGTTATATTTCTCAATAACATTTCCATTCGTTGCATCAACAAAATAATGCCAATACCCTGGAGCTGGTTTTGAAATCGATGCCTTAACTAAGTATGCAAGGTAGTAATTACCGTCTTTTTCATATACAAATAAATCTTTTTTCACACCATCATAACTCTTTACTTTACCAATTTCTTTCTCAATATCTGCCTTTGCAATTGTTTCTGCTTGTTCCGCAGTAATGCTTGCAGCTGCAGGAATATTTTTATCATCTAAATTCGGAATAACTTGTCCGAAGAATGCTTTTACATTATTCTCTTTATCAAGTGTAACAGTTTGATCAGAACCGTACACAGGAATGTTATTATGTTTCTCAACTAGCTTCACATGTGTCGTATCAGATTCAGCGTCTTTTTCTTCCCCAACGATATTAAAATGCTTTTCAATATTTCCTGCTAATTTAAACATATCTTTCTTACTCTCTAAGTATTGAAAGACTGTCTCTTTTTTATCTAGTCCTTCCGGTGCTTTCCATTCTTCACCTATGTATGCAGGTGTTTTAAATTCTTGATGATATTGAATTTTTTGTTCTTCCGCTTTCGTTGTCGTTGCCCCAAACGCTCCAAATCCCCCGGCGATAACAGTTAACGCTAATGCTGATGAAATGACTTGCTTTTTCACTATAACATTCCCCATTCCCATAAAGATTTTTGACACTTTTATACAATTCTTATTTTCCCAGCTGATACCTCTACCTAAAATTTGAGAAACATTTTTCAGACAATTCTAATCAAAAAAAGAGGACATCTATCGGATGTCCTCTTTTCTATAAACCTTTTATTGTTTTTTCAATTCAATTGCTAAATAGTGTGATTGCTCTTTCGCTTGAATGTGAATATCTTCTTCTACAGATTCTGCTGCATCCCGCATAACAAACGTTTCACCATTTATTACACTGCTTCCTTCAATTTGTACAAGGTACAATTGACGGCCTTCTTTCACTGGAAAATGAATTTCTTTTCCAGCCTCTAATGATAAAGAATATAAATTCGCATCTTGGTGAATTTGAATTGGTGCATTTCCTTCTACTGAAGATACCATATGGAACCATTCATCTTCACGCTTGCTCCAATCAAATTTAAACTCACCATAGTTTGGTTTATGATCTGCGCGGTCTGGTAAAATCCAAATTTGTAATAAACGCAGCGTTTCATCGCCTAAATTATGCTCGCTATGAAATACACCCGTGCCAGCACTCATATATTGAACATGTCCACGCTCAATTGTTCCGCGATTTCCCATGCTGTCTTCATGTGTTAAAGCACCATCTACAACGTAAGAAATAATCTCCATATCACGGTGCGGATGCATATCAAAACCAGTTTGCGCCGCTACTAGATCATCATTAATAACACGTAACGCTCCGAAGTTCATGTTATTTGGATTGTAGTAATTGGCAAAAGAAAAATGAAAATGTGTATTTAACCAACCATGATTTGCTCTGCCCATATTTTTATGATCAACTTTTCTAAACATATCCTTCACCTCATACTATCTCGAATTCGAGATTTATTTTAAAATTGTTTCTTACTGTAACTTTTTTAATAGTGTTAATAATTGCTTTTGTTCCTCTATGTTTAAATTATGAAACTTCTCTGCTTGGAACGTTTCTTGAGGTGGGACGATTTCCTCATATAAAGCTCTTCCCTTTTCTGTTAAAGAAATATATTTCGTAGTACCCTCTTGTTCACGCAAAATCCACTCAAGCTGCTCCATTTTATTTAAAAGCTGCGTTACATTTCCTTTCGTAACAAATAGCTTATTTCCAAGTTCTTGCTGCGTTAAACGATTATGTCCTCCAACTTGAGCTAACACATCAAACTGGGCGGCAGATATATTCCATTTTTTCAAATGCTGATTCGTCTCACGAATACTCTTACTATAAAAGCGTGACAAACGAAACCATAATAGTAGCCCTAGTCTATCTTCTGTTTTCATTTCATCACCTCGCTTGTTTCATATCATTAGTTTAGAACTAAACTTAATAAAAGTCAAATACTTATTTTTAATAAGTACAAAAAGCACAGCGCTATTTCTCCACTATGCTGTACATTAACTTTCTACTCTTATATTCATCTAATTTCCTCTCCGCGAACTTCCTCGCATCTTTTTCAATCCACCGCTCTTCGTACCGTTCACTTCCCACATACAATATATCTCTCTTATGCTGCATCGCATGGCGGAATTCATGCAGTAGCGTTTTGAGAACTTGATCATACTCTTCCCACATACAAACGAAAATTAACTGCTTTTCTTTATGATAAAAACCACCTACTGGGAATAGGAACTCTTCTTCCTCTTCCCCTAATGATAGAAGCACATCATTTGCATCACACGTATCACAAAAAATAACGGGCGTTTTACATACTCCAATAAGAGAAAACACATCCTCTCTCAACTTTTTGACATCCCAAGGAAGCTCCGAATCCAACACATACCAATTCTCTACCTGTTGATATACATTTTGAAACTGGAGTTCCATTTCTCTTTATTCCCCTTTCCAAGCACCCTTTTTCTATATGTATGCCACAATATGGTAAATATTAAACGTATTCTTTCATCCTTGAAAAAATGCCAATAAAAAAGGAATCTACGTCGACATAGATTCCTTTTCTGTAATCACTTTTTTTTCATCATTTTTTTTAATACAAAATAACCAATTGCACAAACAATAGCAGCAAGTGCAAAGTATTTCACATATGGCCCCGCAACTTTATTAATACTTTCCCACTCTGTTCCTAATTTAAAACCTAAATATACAAACACAATTGACCACGGAATAACAGCTAATGTAGTTAGCGTAATAAACTTAGCATGTGACATTTTCGCAATACCCGCTGGTATCGAAATAGCATGACGCACAACCGGAATAAAACGTGCGGTAAAGATAACGCCAGTTCCATAACGATTAAACCAATCTTCAGCATAATCAATATGTTTCTTCTGAATTAAAATATATTTTCCATATCGCTCAAGAACAGGTCTTCCTCCATATCGACCAATCCAATAAATGAATAGTTGTGCAATTACACCACCAATTGTACCGAACGCGACAGCGCCCCAAAATGTAATGCTTCCTGTTGATACTAAATAACCTGCATAAGACAATACGATTTCACTTGGAATAACCTCTAGCATTAATCCAAGCATAATTCCCCAATAACCAAGTCCTTCTAAAAAAACTAAAACCGAATGGATCAACTCTCCTAACATCATGTACCTCTCTTTACTGTTTTCATTACAAAAATGAAAGTACAAGCAGGAAATATCTTGTACTTTTATTTTTTAAAATTTAGTTTAGTTAGTCTTCGTATCCCACTTAAAGATTTTATTTAAGAATTTATATACATTCCTCGACTCTTTTGTCAAAAGTGGGCCTAAAATGGATAGTATAAGCACGTATAGTGCTGAGAATGGTTTCAGTACTGACATTAAACCACCGGCGATACCGATATTAGCCATAATGATGGAGAACTCTCCTCTTGAAACGATTGTTAATCCGATATTTGTTGATGCTTTATGAGATAATCCAGCTTGTCTTCCTGCAATCATTCCTGCTACAAAGTTACCGATTATCGTAAGAAGGACAGCACCTAACGTTAACCATATCGCTCCGCCTAATGAGAACGGATCAATACTTAACCCGAAGCTGAAGAAGAAAATAGCTCCGAAAAAGTCTCTAAATGGAACAACAAGATGTTCAATTCGGTCACTATGCTCTGTCTCAGAGAAAACTAATCCTAGAAGAAGTGCTCCAATTGCTTCTGCAACGTGAATTGTTTCTGAAAAACCAGCAATGAAGAATAATGAAGCAAATACTACAATAATAAAGATTTCATCTGAGCTAATATTGAGCAATTTATTTAATAACGGCGTAGCCTTTCTAGCTACTATAAAGAATAGAAGCATATATCCTAAAGCAATTCCAATTGAAGTAAGGGCACCTAAGAAGGAAGCGTGATCTCCAAGTACTAAACCAGAAACAACTGATAAATATACAGCAAGGAATATATCTTCAAACATAATAATTCCTAAAATTAATTCGGTTTCATTATTACCAGTTCTTCTTAAGTCCACTAACACTTTAGCAACGATAGCACTAGAAGAAATCGTAATAATACCCGCAATAATTAAGATTTCTAGTAATGGGAATCCCATTATAAATCCGTATAACAAACCAAGTGAAAAGTTAATTAAAATATAAATCGTTCCGCCAATCGCAATAGAGCGTCCAGATTTAATTAGTTTTTTCATTGAAAATTCTAATCCTAGATAGAATAGAAGGAATAGAACCCCAATCCGTCCAAGGAAGGAAATTACACTTGCACTTTCAATAAATTTGAGATCGATAACACCTATTGTCGGTGCATGCGGTCCTACTAACATTCCAAGAACGATTAGAAAAGGAATTACTGAGAATTTAAATTTTCCAGCAATTACTGCTGCAATTGCCACTAAAACTAAAGCTGTACCAACTTCAAAAATTAACGTATCCATCTAATCAGTCCCCCCTATTTGAAAGTAATTCATTAATGATTTTTTTAATTTCTTCTCTCTCACCTGAAACTACAAGCATATCTCCTTCTTCAATTACTGTTTCTGGTCCTGGATTAAATAACTTCTTCATGTTCTTCTTCATAACCGCGATTATTGTTACGCTATATGTTTTTCTTATTTCAAGATCGCCAATTGTTTTTCCGATTGCTGGAGCTGTATTCTCCACTTTGAACCACTCAATCGCTAAACCTTCAAAAACCATCTCAACATTTTCTAACGCCCTAGGCTTATATACCATTCCACCTAATATTGCAGCGATTTGTCTCGCCTCTGAGTCACGTAACGAAATACTTGAGATGCTTTCTTCATGATCTGAATCAAAATGATACATTTCTCTACGACCATCATCATGAATGACAATTACCATCTTTTCGTTACCTTTCGTAACGATTTGAAACTTATAACCAATACCTGGAAGTTCACTTTCTCTAATATTCATTTTTAGCTCCTCCATAACTTATTTATTTTAATTTTCTGTTTTTCTGTCTTTTATTCATCCAATCAACTTTAGAAATTCTAACCACTCAGGATATTTGTGATTTGGAAATCTTTTATTGTAATAATAAGTGGACCCTAAAAAGATACTTAAAGATGTAATGATAAAAAATATATTACTTCTCATTTTCAAACTCTCAAGGCTTACTTTCCATAAAGAATTTTCTTTCAAATTATCCCCACCTTCTCGCTTTAAATTTAGTTTTTTAAAATGTAAATAATTCTAAAAATATTACGATGTAACATAATCATAACACAAAAATGATTTAAGTAACATAATTTTTTAGAAAAATTGATTCTCGTATATTTTTTGCATATAATTTTCTTATTACGAAAAAAAGGAAGTGTATTATATGGTTGATATCTTTAGCAGATTCCTTGAGGTAACGAATAATATTTTATGGTCATATATTCTTATTGCAATGCTAATCGGCTTCGGTCTTTACTTCTCTTTTAAATTAAAATTTGTCCAAATTACTCATTTCAGTGAGATGGTCAGCTTAATTAGTAAAGGGTTTAATCGAAAAGAAAAAAAGAAAGATAGCATCTCACCATTCCAAGCATTTTGCTTAAGTGCAGCAGCACGTATCGGTATCGGAAACTTAGCTGGTGTAGCATTAGCAATTTCAATGGGTGGACCTGGCGCAATATTTTGGATGTGGTTTATCGCAATTATCGGAGCAGCTACTAGTTTTGTAGAATGTACACTTGCGCAAATTTATAAAGTAAAAGATGGAAGTAGGTTCCGTGGTGGACCAGCATATTACATGGAAAAAGGGTTAAACAAACGCTGGATGGGCGTCTGGTTTTCACTTCTTATTACAGTTGCGTACGGATTAATTTTCAATTCAGTGCAAGCAAATACAGTAACAATAGCGTTTGAAAATGCTTTTGGACTAGAGCGAACAATCGTAGGAGCTCTATTAGCCTTATTAGTTGCAGTTATTATTTTTGGTGGCATTAAGAGCATTTCACGTATTACAGAAATGATTGTTCCGCCAATGGCAATCGTTTATATCGGCGTGGCTATTTTTGTCGTTATTAACAACTTCAGTATGTTACCAAGCATTTTCATGGAAATCTTTAACGGTGCATTCGGTTTAGACCAAGCCATCGCTGGTGGTATTGGAGCAGCAATCAAGTTCGGAATTCAGCGCGGTTTATTCGCTACGGAAGCAGGAATGGGTAGCTCTCCTAATGCAGCCGCAACATCTGATGTATCTCACCCTGTAAAACAAGGGCTTGTTCAAGCATTAGGCGTTTTCGTAGATACATTCTTAGTATGTACATCAACAGCATTTATCGTATTATGTTCTGGACTTTACAAAGGATCAAATTTAGAAGGTATCGAATTAACACAAAACGCATTAAGTTCACAAATTGGACCGTGGGCAAGCACTTTCTTAGCGATTATTATTTTCCTATTCGCTTTCAGTTCACTTCTAGGAAACTACTATTATGGTGAAACAAATATCGCATTCATTAAAGAAAGTAAAACATGGTTAATGATTTATCGTGTTGCAGTTGTCGGAATGGTATTCTTCGGATCAATCGCTGCTCTTAAAACAGTTTGGAGTTTAGCTGATTTATTCATGGGACTAATGGTATTCACAAACTTAATTGCCATCTCATTCCTTAGCAAATTTGCTTACGCTGCATTAGTAGACTATTTGAAGCAAAAGAAACAAGGAAAAGATCCTGTCTTCGTTGCAAACTCTATCCCTGGCTTAAAAAATACAGAGTGCTGGGATGGGCAGGATGTAGAAGAAAAACAAAAGGCCGTTTAACAAATAAAAGCGAAGTGGCTCGTTCAGAACAGGAGGGTGTTGGAACTCCTGATTACGAGGCGCTTTTTGCCTCGAATGAAGGATTGAAACAACCGACTGTTCTAGCCGCTGGAGCTGGATATCATTTAAAGCGGAAGCGGCTCATTCAGAACCGCAGGACACTTCAAGCTCTCGACCTTGAAGCGCTTTTTGCTTCGAGCGAGAGAGCGAAATGACCGACTGGTCTAGTCACCGGAGCTGGATATCACTAAAAGCACAAGCGGCTCGTTTAGAACAAGAGCCATATCTCAAACAAAGGCCCTATTACTTCACCGTAATAGGGCCTTTTATTTACAACAGTTCATAATTTGTTCAAATTAATTCCAGCAAAAGGGTTGATTTATAGAGATTACTAGATTATAATGATTATAAATTAGTAATTGATATCACATAACAACTCAAAAGGAGATTGATCATAATGAACAAACAAGTAATCGAAGTATTAAACAAACAAGTAGCAGACTGGAGCGTTTTATTCACAAAACTTCACAACTTCCATTGGTACGTAAAAGGACCTCAATTCTTCACATTACACGAGAAATTCGAAGAACTTTACACAGAATCAGCTACTCACATTGATGAAATTGCAGAACGTATTTTAGCAATTGGCGGCAAACCAGTAGCAACAATGAAAGAATACTTAGAACTATCTTCTATTCAAGAAGCAGCATACGGAGAAACTGCAGAAGGGATGGTCGAAGCAATCATGAAAGACTACGAAATGATGCTAATCGAACTGAAAAAAGGCATGGAAATCGCTCAAGACTCTGACGATGAAATGACATCTGACCTACTACTAGGCATCTACACAGAACTAGAAAAACACGCTTGGATGCTACGTGCGTTCTTGAATCAATAATAATTAAAAGCGGAAGCGGCTCGCTCAGAATCGCAGGGCATTGGAGCTCTCGACCTTGAAGCGCTTTTTGCTTCAAGCGAGAGAGCGAAATGACCGGAGATTCTAGCCGCTGGAGTTGGATATTACTTTAAAGCGGAAGCGGCTCGCTCAGAACAGGAGGGTGTTGGAACTCCTGATTACGAGGCGCTTTTTGCCTCGAATGAAGGAGTGAAACAACCGACTGTTCTAGCCGCTGGAGCTGGATATCATTAAAAGCGGAAGCGGCTCGTTCAGAGTCGCTTTTTTATGTAATGGTCGCACTTAACGGTACACGAAATTATATCAACGATTTTTCAAATATATCGATCATAACTCGCAATATATCAACGATTTTTTCATTATATCGATCATTACCCGCAATATATCAACGATTTGACAAAGGATATCAATTTGCCGACAAATCACGACAATATCAGCGCCCCTCTCCCCTACTTTTATCAATATATTACAATCTCATCTATGTTAAAATATAGGAAACACCCTTTAGCTTTTCCAAATTCATCATTTACTACTTAAATGACGGGAGTGGTTCAGTTGAAAGACTACTTAATTAGAGCATTTTTTGCGTTAATAACCGTTGGGATTCTCTTACTTATAGCTAATATTTTCAATATACGTGTCGAGGTTAAGGACTATGCTTTCCTCGTTGTCGTAGCAATTGGTGGCGGCTGGGGTGGCTGGTACCTGTATAAAAAACAAAGCAATCAAAATGATAAAGGCATTCCAAAGTAATATGGAATGCCTCTTTTATTGCCTTCTGTAATAAATAATGAAATTCAGACCACTAATACAACCAATCACAATAAACATACAAAACGATTGTGGATCTCCACCTAGATTATACTCATCAACGATAAATCCGGACATAAACAACGTTATCGCTGAAACACCGATACACAATACCGAGATAAACCAAAGCGAAAATTCATTAATCAACTCTTTCTTCTGTCTCAAAACAATTAGCATAACAAGAATAGACGCTGCTAAAATACTTTTAAAAACCGGACGTAAATATACGAACTCCTCCATCTATCTCTCCTTTCCCCAAAACATTACATCTAAACATTAACATATTTAACCAAATTAAAAACACATGCCATCTTAAATTAAAACGACATGTGTTTCCGTATTTGCTATGATAGTTGCTTCCACTTCGTTCCCAAAACAGGACGCTCATAATTTTGGATTGCATGAATTAGTTTATCTGCTGTCTCAGCTGAAACGATCAATTCTTTATTTGATGAATTCATAAATCCTTCTTCTGCTGCACGTTCAACCATTTGCAAAATTGGTCCGTAAAAACCTTTTATGTTTAATAAACCAACCGGCTTATTATGTATACCAATTTGTGACCAACATACAACTTCAAATAGTTCTTCAAACGTTCCGTATCCGCCTGGAAGCGCAATAAAAGCATCCGCAAGCTCTGCCATTTTCGCTTTACGTTCATGCATCGTCTCTACTTCAATTAATTCTGTTAATCCTGTATGCACAATTTCTCCTCGGAATAGACCGCGCGGCATAACACCTGTTACACGTCCACCTAAACGAAGAACTTCGTTTGCTACTTCTCCCATTAATCCAACACATGAACCACCGTATACAAGCTCATACTCGTTCTCAACAAACATTTTACCTAACTGAATTGCCTGCTCTTTGAATTCTGGTCTCTCCCCTAAATTAGAACCTGCAAACACACAAATCTTTCTCATCCCTACACCCCGAAACTATATATTGTTATGATACAATTGACATTGTACAACATATTGAGGAGATGAGGAAGAAATGGATATCGTTGCATTTCAAAGATGGGTTGAGGAATTTTACGAAAAACGAAGCTGGTCACAGTATAATGCCTTTATTCGCTTAAATTTCTTAACCGAGGAAGTTGGGGAAGTTTCACGAGTCGTTCGTGCTATTGAAATTGGCCGCGATCGCCCTGATGAAGATGCGAAAACAGAAGAAGAGCTAAAACAAGAACTAAAAGAAGAACTTGGCGATGTACTATCTAACCTTATTATTCTTTCGCAAAAATATGATTTAGACTTACAAGACATTATGGACGCACACGTCGCAAAGCTTTCAAAAAGGTTCGAAGTATCTAAATGAGAATATTATCAATTATGGTATAATATTCTTGTCACAATACTAAGGGGGATTTTATGTTATCAAAAAAATTGCACGACGCATTAAATGAACAAATGAACTTTGAATTTTACTCTGCCCATGCTTATATGGCAATGGCTGCTTACTGTACAGCTGAGAGCTATGATGGATTCGCTAACTTTTTCCTTGTACAAGCTGAAGAAGAACGTTTCCACGCAATGAAGCTTTACAACTATATTAATGACCGCGGAGAGCGCGCTATTATTACTGGATTTGATAATCCGAATAACGAATACGAATCTGTATTAAACGCTTTTGAAGTCGCACTTGAGCACGAGCGTGAAGTAACGAAACGTATTTACAACTTATCTGATATCGCTTGGGACGAGCGTGAACATGCAACAATTACATTCTTAAAATGGTTCGTTGACGAACAAGTTGAAGAAGAAGCTTCATTCGATAGCATCATTCAAAAATTAAAACGTATTACAAGCGATTCAAACGCACTGTTTATGCTAGATGCTGAATTAGAGAAACGTACATTTACGCCTCCAGCTGAGTAATATTTCAATCACCTTAATACATGTATTAAGGTGATTTTTTTGTTTGCTCTCTATCTTAAAATCTCCTTAAATTTCCTCATATTTGACATAGTGCCAGATATAAAATGGTATTATTTTCAATATAAAAACGAATATACGAGGAGAGGAAAAATGAATCAACGTGTAGAAGCTGTTGATGCAATTCGTGGTTTCGCTTTGTTTGGCATTTTACTAGTCAATATGACATTAATTCAATTTGGGTTCTTCACCAGTGAAAAACCAACTTATCTATTTGGCGATCTTGATAAAGGTGCTAATTGGTTTATTCAATTTTTCGGCACACATAACTTTATATCCCTATTTTCTTTTCTATTTGGGCTTAGCATTATTTTGTTACAAAAAAGTATTATCGCAAAAGGAAAAAAATTCTTCCCCACATACATAAGACGTATTATCATTCTTTTACTACTCGGCTACATTCACGGCACTTTTGTTTGGGAGGGAGATATTTTATTTGCATACGGAATAATCGGGATTTTTTTAATGATATTCATCAATCGAAAACCGAAAACTTTGCTTATTTGGGCGATTATTCTACTCGCACTTATTACACTTATGTCTTATCAAACTGATCCATCTACAAATATAAATGATTTCGCACCTTATACTGAAAAAGAACATAAAGTCCATCAAACTGGAAGCTATATGGATCACGTCAACTTTAGATTGACTGAAAATCCTTTTGATTACATGGGAATTGACGGTGCATTCGGATTATTTTTCATATCAGTTTTCGCAATAATTTTCATGTCTCCACTGTTCCTACTCGGAATGTATGTAGGGAAAAAAGGCTGGCTATTTGAGGTCAGTAAACATATACCTGCTGTCAAAAAAATATGGTTTGCCACCGGTCTCTTCTCTTTTACAATTAAAATCTTAGCTATGTTCATAAAACACCCGGTTTTAATTATGTTACAAGATGGCCTTACACCAGTAACTATGACCTTCTTTTACGGAAGCACAATCATTTTATTATTCCATTACAAAAAAGCAACCCGTCTACTAACATACATGGCGAACATGGGGAAAATGTCCGTTAGTAATTACTTAGCGCAATCTATTATCGCAACAACCATTTTTTACGCATATGGATTTGGCTTATACGGGAAAATCGGCTATTTCTTCGGTATTCTTTTAACCATCGGAATTTATACGATTCAATTATTCGTTAGCACCTATTGGCTCCAGAAATACCGAATGGGGCCAGTGGAATATGTGTGGAGACTGGGAACTTATTTAGAGAAACCACGTTTTAAAAGAGACTTGGATAAAGCAAGTTAAACAAAAAAAGCAATGAGCCTACGCTCATTGCTTTTCTTAATTTATTAAAGCATAACCCCAACGATAATCGCTGATAATATACTTACTAACGTTGCCCCGTATACAAGTTTTAAACCGAATGATGATACAACGTTTGCTTGTTTGCCATCGATACTCTTCGTTGCACCTGCGATAATTCCGATAGATGAGAAGTTCGCAAATGATACAAGGAAGATAGATAAAATACCTACTGTACGAGCTGATAAATCACCAGCTACTTTACCAAGATCAAGCATTGCAACGAATTCGTTCGTTACTAATTTTGTTGCCATAATTTGTCCTGCTTGTAACATCTCTGATGTTGGAATACCCATTACGAATGCTAATGGTGAGAAGATATATCCTAAAATGCTTTGGAATGTGATTCCGAAAATTGAATCGAATACACCATTAATTGCTGTAATTAATGCCACGAAACCGATTAACATCGCCGCTACTGTTACAGCGATTGAGAAACCAAGCATAATATATTCGCCTAACATTTCAAAGAATGTTTGTTTCTTGTCTTCTTGTAATTCTAAAATATCGTCTTCTTCTTTTACTTCATATGGATTAATAATATGAATGATAATGAAACCACTAAATAAATTTAATACAAGTGCTGTTACTACATATTTCGGTTCGATCATTTTCATATAAGAACCAACGATTGACATCGACACTGTCGACATAGAAGATGCACATAATGTATATAAACGATGTTTTGGGATTTTACTTAATTGATCTTTTACTGTAATAAATACTTCTGCTTGTCCAACAATGGCAGCTGCTACTGCGTTATATGATTCTAGTTTTCCTAGACCATTTACTTTACTTAACAACGTACCAATAGCACGAATAAATATCGGTAAAATTTTAAAGTGTTGCAGAATTCCGATTAAAACCGCAAAGAATACGATTGGTAATAACGCTGTTAAGAAGAATGAAACCTCTCCTTTATTAACAAGACCACCAAATACGAAAACGATTCCAGCTTCCGCATATCCAAGAAGTGCGCCAAATCCATCTGAAATTCCTTTTACTAAAATATAACCAACTTGCGTATTTAATAAGAAATAAGATAATGCTAGCTGAATAATAAGCATAATTGCGATTGGTTTATACTTAATCTTCTTTCGATCGGCACTTATAAGAAAACCGAGTACAAATACAACGAGTAATCCTACAAGGAACATAACAAACTTCATTAATAAAATCCTCCATTTAACTCTTCATTAACGTTGAACGTCTGACCATTCAAAACAAGAAATAATCCGAACTTTCCATTTCTCCTCCAAAATCTTCAATTGGATAGGAAAGATCATAAAACCTCTTATTTCAAAGGCATTTTCCATTCTAACACAAATCACAACTCATATCCGCACTTTTCTTTAAAAAATTACATTTTATTATAAAACGTCTATGAATGTTCGGCTTTTACTATCTGCAAATAGTTGAATAAAACAAAAAAAGAGCATCAAGTTTCACTTGATGCCCTTTTCATTATACCGCTTTTTCTTTATCAGCTACCGCTGACTCACCCCAACACTCTGTATTGTTCAAACCTGGAATAGACTCCGCATAAAAGACTGGATCTTTCCCTTGTTTCTTTTGCTTAATATAATCTGATAACGCTGCGAAAGCATACTTAGAAAGGAATACAATTGCTACTAAGTTAATAACAGCCATAATTCCCATAAATAAATCTGCTAAATCCCAAACGATTTGAATTGTCGCTACAGATCCTAGCATAACCATACCAAGTACAGCAATGCGGTATGCATTTAATAGCACTTTACTTCCATTTAAGAATTCAATATTTGTTTCACCATAGTAGTAGTTACCTACTAATGAACTGAACGCAAACAAGAAGATTGCCACTGCTACAAATATAGAAGCCCATGGACCGATATGTTGACTTAACGCCTGCTGCGTTAATTGAATTCCGTTTAAATCAGCTGCATTATGCACATCTGATAAAAGAATAATAAATGCTGTACAACTACAAATTAATAATGTATCAGTAAATACCCCTAAAGTTTGAATGAAACCTTGTTTAACTGGGTGCGTTACGTTTGCAGTCGCTGCTGCGTTCGGCGCACTACCCATACCTGCTTCATTTGAGAATAACCCACGTTTTACCCCTAATAAAATCGCAGCTCCTAATCCTCCGCCTACTACTTCTTTAATTCCGAAAGCATGTAAGAAAATTTCTTTAAATACATATGGAATTGCCGTAATGTTTGTTACAACAACGAATAATGCCACCGCTACATAAATAATTGCCATTACTGGAACAATCATTTCAACCGCGCGAGCAATTCGTTTTACTCCACCGAAAATAATAACTGCAAGTAAACCAGCCATAACAAGACCTACTAATCTACTATCTGTTTTGAACGCCCCATCAAAGGCAGCCGCTACAGTATTAGACTGTACAGCGTTAAAAATCAATCCGAAACTTACTGTTATTAGAACAGAGAACACAACACCTAACCAGCGTTTCTTTAAACCCTTTTCCATATAATACGCTGGGCCCCCACGGAATGCATTCCCATCTTTTACTTTATAAATTTGCGCTAATGTGCTCTCTACAAATGCAGAAGCACCCCCAATTACCGCGATTAACCACATCCAAAATACTGCTCCTGGACCACCTGCTGAGATCGCAATAGCTACACCAGCTAAGTTACCAGTACCTACACGAGAAGCTGTACTCATACAAAACGCTTGGAATGATGATACGCCGCTCTTCTCTTTTTGCGCTTTCCTCGTTTTCGAGCTTGCCCCATCCCCAAGCAAACGAATCATTTCACCGAAGTAACGAACTTGGACAAATTTCACACGAAATGAAAAATAGAGCCCTAACCCAATTAACATCGCAATAATGATATATGACCAAAGGATATTATTTATATCCCCAATTACCTTAGCTAAAAAATCCATAATTGCATTGCCCCCTCTTCCTAACAATAAGAAAATTATATTCTAAAAACTTTTAGTAATCAAGAACTTTATGTCAGGTTTTATAACATCAGTACGTTAACTCTTTTAACATACGTGTTTTTTTACATGAAAATATAGCCATTACATGCATTTATCCAATACTTAATAACTTATCCTATTCGACCAGCCATACTTTTAAAACAGTACGTTCCCCACAAATAACGAGAGAAACAAACAAAAAAGTTATATTAATAATTACCTCTCACCCTTTTCATCATTTACTACAACAAAAAAGGCGAGCATCGAATTTACCTCGATGCTCGCCTTTTCAATTACACTGCTTTTTCTTTATCTGTTACCACTGGCTTATCCCAGCACTCTGTATTCGTTAAACCAGGAATAGAATCTGCACTGAAGACTGGATCTTTCCCTTGTTTCTTTTGCCTTACATAGTCTGTTAATGCCGCGTACGCAAATCGGCCAAGAAGTGTAATCGCAATTAAGTTCGTGATTACCATTAGACCCATAAATAAGTCTGCCATATTCCATACAACTTGAAGCGTCGCAACAGAACCGAATAATACCATTCCAACTACCGCAATACGGTAAATTGTTAACCACGTTTTGCTTTGCTTAATAAATTCAATATTTGTTTCACCATAATAGTAGTTTCCTAAAAGAGAACTAAATGCAAATAAGAAAATAATAATCGCTAAGAAGCTACTTGCCCATGGGCCGATTTGTGAGCTTAATGCATTTTGCGTTAATTCAATACCTTCTAAATTTGTTGCTTTATATGCACCAGAACATAGTACGATAAATGCTGTTGATGTACATACTAAGAATGTATCTACTAAAACGCCGATCGTTTGAATAAAACCTTGTTTTGCTGGATGCGTTACATCAGCTGTTGCTGCCGCGTTCGGCGCACTACCCATACCTGCTTCGTTCGCAAATAATCCGCGCTGAATACCATATTTCATCGCAGCACCGATACCGCCACCTACAGCTGAATCTAAACCGAATGCACCTTTAAAGATTTCCGTAAACACATCTGGTATTAAATAGAAGTTTTTAATGACAACAAAAATAGCTACCGCAATATAAACAAGCGCCATTGGCGGAACAATCATTTCCGACATACGTGCAATACTTTTTACACCACCAAAAATAATAACCGCAACTAATGCAGCTAATACAATACCAACAATATAACGCTCTAAACCAAATGCATTTTCAAACGCTAATGTTACTGTATTCGCTTGTACTGAGTTAAAAATTAACCCGTAACTAACTGTAATAAGGATAGAAAACCAAATTCCCATCCAACGTTTATTTAAACCTTTTTCCATATAATAAGCAGGACCACCACGGAAGCCACTGCCATCTTTTACTTTATAAATTTGGGCAAGCGTACTTTCTACGAAACTTGAAGAAGCCCCGATAATCGCAATAACCCACATCCAAAATACAGCTCCAGGTCCTCCCATAGATATAGCTAATGCTACACCAGCTAAGTTACCGATACCAATACGAGCTGCTGAACTCATACAAAATGCTTGGAAAGAAGATACACTACCTTTTTTACGCGTCTTTCCAGTTAATCCATCACTCATAGTCGAACCATTTCCCCTAAATGAGTAATTTGTACGAATTTCAATTTAATAGAAAAATAAAGACCTAAACCAATTAACATTGCAATAAGAATATATGACCAAAGAATTGTATTTGTTGATGAAATAAATTGCTCTAAAATATTCATACAATTAACCCCTCCTTTTCTCCATAAAACGAATTATATTTAAAAAACATTCAAAAATCAACATTTTTCGACAATTTGCAATTTCCAAATATTAGCCAGGTTCACAGTAACAATGTCCTTATGACTGACTACCCTCCCTCTAACTGTGCATACTAAAACAAAAAATAAATTCACAAACAACCCTATTGACAAAAATACCAACCTGTAACTATAATGATTACAACAGGTTGTAACAAACCTAATTACAACAAATTCATTTACTTTCAGATATACACTTTAACAAAACACTTTGGAGGGATTTATTATGAAAATCGGAATTATCGGAGCAACTGGTAAAGCAGGAAGTCGTATTTTAAAAGAAGCATTGGATCGCGGACATGAAGTAACTGCAATCGTAAGAAACGCTGCAAAAATTACAGAAGAAAACGTAAAAGTTTTAGAAAAAGACGTATTTTCTCTTACATCTAACGACTTGCAAGCATTCGATGTAGTTGTAAATGCATTCGGTGCTCCAGCAGGACATGATCACCTTCACGTAGATGCAGGAAACGTACTAATTGAAGCGATGAAAGGTGCACCTAACACAAAATTAGTTGTAGTTGGTGGCGCTGGAAGCTTATTTGTAGACGAAGAGAAAACAACACGTGTATTTGAGACACCAGGTTTCCCGGAAGAATACCTTGCAACAGCTCAAAACCAAGGTAAAAACTTAGAAATCTTACAACAAACAAATGATATCACTTGGACATTCATCAGCCCTTCTGCACTATTCGCATTAGGAAAACGCACTGGTTCTTATAAAGCTGGTAAAGACAACCTGCTTGTGAACGCAAAAGGTGATAGCTACGTAAGTTATGAAGACTTCGCAGTTGCAGCACTTGATGAAATCGAAAATCCAAAACATGTAAACGAACGCTTCACAGTAGTTTCTGAAGCTGAATAATAAAAAAAGCTCGTAAAACATTATGTTTTACGAGCTTTTTCTTATTATTGCACTTGCTCTAATCCATTTTGAGTAATCTTAAAGGATATTTCTTGCCCCTTCATCGCATCCTCTTTTTTAACTAACTCATTCTTTTTGTACCAATTCAAACGACTCGGTTCCGCATGGTATACTTTCAGCACATCTCCATACTCAAATGCCGTTCCATTTACTTGCCCAGCAAAATTCTTTGAAGTCTCTTGTCCTTCTGCCGTTACATGCTTTTTCTCATTTCCATTTTGATCATAAATCGTAAGGCCTATATACTGCTCATTTACAAAGCGATAATGAATCTCCTCATTTGTAAATGTTGCATGTAATTTCTTTTCAGCGTGGTTTAACGTAACAATTGAACGTGTAACATCGGACACACCTTGATAGACTAGACTATCCCCATATGTCACTTCTACAGGAACTTCCGTCACCTTCTTATTTCCAAATCGATCTTTCGTTTCTACTTTCACTTTTTGCTGACCAATTTTTGTCGTATCTATTTCCCCTACAAAACCTACTACTTCTCCACCCTGTACTTCAACAAAGTTCTTCGCGTCTAGCGTTTCGCTATTTGTTCCGATTACTACTTGCTGCGGATTTGCTTTTACTGTTTGCTCACCGTCTAATCTTTCAAATCCATTTTCAGTTATTTTGAAGACTAATTCCTTTATCTCTTTACTTTTTCCTTCGCCCACATATACATCTTTTTGATACCAATGTAAACGAGAAGATTCCGCATGATATACTTTCACTACATCTCCATACTCAAATGCAATTCCATTTACTTCCTTAGCAAATTCTTGCGTATTCTCTAAACCTTTTACTGCTATATTTTTCTTCACTCTTCCTTCTTTATCGTACAATGTGAATTCAAAATACTTTTCATCTTTAAAGTAATCATGAATTAGGTTCTTTGTATCTGTCGCACTCAGTTTTTTCGTATCATGATGCAAAGTTACAATTGATTTCAAGTCACCATCTCTATAGCTCAGCCCATATACAAGTAGGCTATCTCCATATGTTACTGTTAGAGGAACTTCTGTCACTTTCTTATTTCCAAATCGATCTTTCGTTTCTACTTTTACTTTTTGTTCACCGATTTTTGTTGTATTTGGTTTTTCTACAAATCCAACTACTTCTCCATCTTTTACTTCAACAAAGTTTTTTGCATTTATTTTCTCTACATCTGTTCCGATTACTACCTTCTGTGGTACTGCCTTTACCTCTTGTAAAGTTTCCATTCTTTCAAAGCCTTTTTCAGTTACCTTGAAGAATAATTCTTTTTCTACTTTCGCCTTACCTTGGCCAGCAAGGCTATTATTTTGATACCATTTCAAGCGGTCCGGTTCTGCATGGAATACTTTTACTACATCACCATATTCAAACTGCATTCCACTCACTTGCTCCGCAAATTTCTTTGAAGTTTCTTGTCCTTCCGCTGTTACACGCTTTTTTGTGTTCCCATTTTGATCATATAGCGTAATCCCCATATACTCTTCATTTACATAACGATAATGAACAGGATTACCTGTAAACGTTGCGTGCAGTTCCTTTTTATCATGTTGCAATGTTACAACCGAACGTATTGCATTATCATTAGCATGAAATACTAAACTATCTCCATAAATTACTTCAAGCGGCACTTCTGTTATCTTCTTATTTCCAAAAGCATCCTTCGTCTCTATTTTTACTTTTTGTTCTCCAATTTTTGATGTATTTGGTTTTTCTACAAAACCAACCACTTCTCCATCTTTTACTTGTACGAATTCTTTCGGATCTAGTTTGTCTACATCCATTCCGACTACTACTTTTTGCAGTTTCGCCGTCACTTCTTGTAAACTATCTTTTAATTCGAACCCTTGCTCAGTTATTTGGAATAATTTCTCTTTTTTATTTTTAACTTTTCCTTGATCTACAAGTTCGTTATTTTTAAACCACTTCAAACGGCTTGGTTCTGCGTGGAATACTTTTATTACATCACCATATTCAAAATCCAATTCATTTAGTTCCATCGCAAATCTTTTTCCCGTTTCTTGTCCTTCTGCTGATACAAGTTTCTTTTCAATCCCATTTCGATCATATAGCGTTAAGCCCATATATTCTTCTTTTTCAAAACGGTAATGTATTTCATTATTAGTAAAGTTTACATTTAATTTCTTCTTATTGTGGTGAAGTGTCACTGTCGACATTACATCATCTGAAAGTCCTTGAAAAACTATACTGTCATCATAAAATCCGTTAACTTGGATAGGAATTGAATTTTTATTTCCTTTCTCATCCCCAATTTCTACTAACACTTCCTGTTTCCCATTCTCTAATTTAGGCCATACAATCTTTCCTGTTACTTTTACATTCTCACCTAAATTTCGAACAAGCTTACTTGCTTCATTCTCGTCAGAATCTGTACCAACTAAAAGATTTTGTACTTCATTAGCAGGTTCACCATACGGAACCTTATACAGTTCAACTTGCTTCTCACGAATATCATTACTATCTGTAGCTTTCCAGATTTCCTTTTCTAATTTAGGTAACTTTGATTTTTCTATTTTCTCTCTAATATCATCATTTGGTGTTAATCCCCACTCCTCAAAGAAAGGAATTAAATTTTGCCCTGCCACTTTTGATGTCATATAAATAAATAGCTGCTTTTTCTCTTCATCAGAATGAGGCATTTCACTCTGAGGTAACAAACGATAAGCTTGATGTAACCTAGGATAAAAATGTTCTCCATACACTACATTTAATTGCCAAAACATTGTAAGAGGATTAATGTCATCAATGAATCTTTCTGCTTTAGGCTTCTCTAAATACTCAAATGAGTTTTTATAGTGCTCATCCATTTCTAATTGATTCCCTAACGCCTTTTGAACAGCTAATGAGTAAATATTTACTGTTACTTCCCTTACTTTAGACCACTTCCACGGTTCTTGCTGATGTAAATGACCAACTTCATGCCACGGTCCCCATCCATCCTTCTCAAGTACCTCTATATCTAAAACTCTATTCATTGCAGTTGGAATATATCCTGTATGATAATGTTTCGCAAACATAAAGTCCCCTTTAGCAAGCTTCCGTTTTTCAACAAACTGAACATAATGAGTTGGAGATTTTGCAACCCCAACACTGTCCTCAGATAATCCTGCCACTGCGTTTTCTAAACGGATAATCTTATCATGCAATTTCATTAAATCTGTTGGATCCGTATTCTTCATATATTTCTGCACAGAATCGTAAGTAGTAGTAATTAAGCTTCTCTCACCTTTTAATTCAACTGCATAAAGATCCTTATATTTTTTTAACATTTCATCCCAATCTTTTTTCGTATGCTTACCTAAAATAAATAAAGGAAAGTGACTACCACCATTTGTAACGGAAGCTGTTACTTCTCCTTCGTTATTCATATTATAAAAATATAAAATACCGCCTCTTGAAGATGAAATAACATTTTTTCCTGGTTTTAAATTAAACTCCTCTGGGTCCTTTTCATCATAAGATCTCGTTCCAATAAAAGCTTGGATAGACTGCGTTCCTTTTATGTCAATTGTAATCTCTTCATTTGGCTCTGCATAAATTCCAGTCGGTTCATTAGCGGAAAGTTTCCAAGTAACTCTTAAACGATTATTTTCTTCTTCTACGCTACCTTTCCCCGGCAACTGGAATACTCTCTGCTCAAATTTATTCTCTTCCAACTGCCCGCCCTTATTCTCTTCCAAAGGCGCCGCATATCCTTTTGATGCTTCGAAAGCTACTGGTGATAATAATGTAGATATACATATACCTGCTACTAATACCCTACTCTTTTTCTTCTTTGACATAATCTGTGTCCCCTGTCCTTTTTTTAGACAAACCATCCTATATATTCGTTTAATGAAAAATCCTATTATCTTTATAAAAACATTTAACGAATAGACTAACACCTCGCGCACCTGTATCTATTACTACCGCATTTCCCTCCATGTATTCGCTTTCTTACATTGTACAATTTTTATGTAATATCCCCTCCTCACTTCTCTCTATTTGTGATGAGTTCTCTTGCTACATAAAAAAGAGAATAGTAAAAGATATTTTTCAGTATTGTCATCTATACATCTAAAAATGTGAACAACAATATATTTTTACATTTTCTTCATATATGACCATCTATAGGTAGTTTTTCCAACTGAATTGTACACGCTTTACACTTTGTTTGATAGCCTCTCTAATTAGAATAATGTTACAATTTCGTGAATAAAATCCATTTATTGTAACGTTTAGATTTCTCCATATTTTATTATTTTTAAATACTTCTTCAAACGTTAAAATAGTGTTTCACTCGATTAATTATTATCTTGATATATCTTTAAAGGATTCATATGAAAAAGCATTGGCATATACCAATGCTTTTTCATTATCTCTTTTGATTCGGTTTATTCGGTTTATGCGGTTCATTTGGAGTATATGGCTTATTTGGTTTATTTGGAGCCTCAGCCTTTTTCCAACTTACCGCTAACTCTGGACTTGTTTTTTCTTCACTACGCTCAAGTAATACTACTGCATTTTGAATAGTCGGTGTACCTTTATGCGCAATCCCTTGTAATTTCGTTAAATTTCCTGATACTTTAAAGCTAAATCCACCAGCTGGTGTTTGTTTCGGAATTAAAATGCGGAACTTTTCTCCTACATTAAATTCTGTTTTTGTTTCGCCTTTTTCATTTGCAAATTTCACGCCCGCTGGTGCACCTGTTGCTTGCACTTTATACGTTCCGCTTTTTGCATTTGTTTCTACTGTATATAAGCCTGTTTCAAAGAAATCATTTTTTAAGACTGCTTCTTGTTCTTCTGTAGGAGTTACACTCATCGTAATTTCTTGTAGCTCTTCGCTAGCGTTTGCTTTTGCAACGATATCTTTTGTTACTTTCTCTACATTTTTATTTCGGAAATCTAAATCATTAACATCAATTTGTTTTAACGCATTCCATACTGCAAGCTGCGTTGCGTAATGCGCCTCTCTCCAATCAGATACTCCTAATTCTTGTGGGCTCTTTTGTGGATATCCATTCAACAGTACACGGTACACATTAATATCCACTTTACCCATTTCTGGTAAATCTTGACCACTCGGAGATTTTAAATCTACATTTAAGCAAAATGCAATTTTTCCATCTGCCGTTTTAATAAGTTCTGTTCGAATTGGTTTCTTCTTTGACTTACTATAACTCCAATTCATTTCATACTTTGTATGATCCATAACTTCTGCGAATGCTTTTTGAAGTGGGAATAATACAAATAAGACACTTAAAAACATAGCTAAAAGTTTGAACGATTGCTTTATATTCATGTTTACAGCCCCTTAATAACAAACTTAATACTAAGTAGTATTTATTTAGAAACTATTTTTATGCAAAAAAAAGAGTGCTTTTAAGCACTCTTTTTTCTTACCTTAATCTTAGAAATCGAAGTTATCAGGATCTGGACCAACGCGATGATTTTGATTTAACGCATCGATTTTTTCCATATCTTCTTTCGTTAATTCAAAGTTAAATACATCTGCGTTTGCAATAATGCGGTGTTCTTTCGTTGATTTTGGAATTGTGATTACTCCATTTTGAAGATCCCAACGTAAAATAACTTGCGCTGTTGTTTTACCGTGTTTCTCAGCAATCTCTTGTAATGTTTCGTTATCTAATAATTGACCTTGCATTAGTGGTGACCATGCTTCCATTTGAATACCTTGTTCTTTACAGAAAGCTTGTAGTTCTTTTTGTGTTAAACGAGGGTGGTATTCTACTTGGTTAATCATTGGTTTAATTTCTGCATCTTTCATTACATCTTGTAAGTGATGGATTTGGAAGTTACTTACACCAATTGCACGTACGCGCTTTTCTTTATAAAGTGTTTCTAGCGCTCTCCATGTATCTTTATATTTTCCTTCTGAAGGCCAGTGAACAAGATATAAATCTAAATAATCTAGTCCTAATTTTTTTAGACTCTCTTCGTATGCAGCGATTGTTGTTTCATACCCTTGATCTGCGTTCCATACTTTTGAAGTAATAAATAATTCTTCTCTTGCAATACCAGTCGCTTCAATACCTGCACGAATTCCTTCACCTACAGCTTTTTCATTTCCGTAAATTGCAGCTGTATCGATGCTGCGGTATCCTGCTTTAATTGCTGATTTTACAGCTTCTACAAGTTCTGGTCCTTCTTCTACTTTAAATACACCTAAACCGAACCAAGGCATTTCTACACCGTTATTTAATACTGCTTTACTTTGTAAGTTTTTCATTTTATTTTCTCTCCTTTTATTTTACTTGATCTCTTTTTTCTAATGTCATGCTCCACGCTGTTAAAATAACAGCGGCTACTACCATAAGGCCACCTACCCAAGCAGTATGGATTAATCCTAATGAATTCGTTACAAGGCCACCTATATAAGAACCTAAAGCGATCCCTCCGTTAAATGCGGCAATATTAATTGCTGAAGCAACATCAACCGCACTCGGAACAAAGCGCTCTGCCAATATAACTACATATACTTGTAGCCCCGGAACATTCATAAATGCGAATAGTCCCATGAAAATAATTGTGATTAATCCAGCTACTTTAAATGGCGCTGTAAATGTTAAAACAAATAATATAATCGCTTGAATCAAGAACATGTAAAATAGCGCTCGAATCGGATTATGATTCGATAATTTTCCGCCGACCATATTCCCTATCGCAATTGCGATTCCATACACTAATAAAATGATAGTAACAGTACTTGCTTCAAATCCTGTTACTTCTTGTAATAACGGAGATAAATACGTAAATGTTACGAATGTACCGCCGTATCCAAGTGCAGTAATAATGAAAACAAGTAATAGTCTTCCATTTTTAATTAATTTAAATTGATCACGAAACGATACAGGTACACCATTTTTTAAATTAGATGGGACGAGTATACTGTGTGCGATGAAAGCAATAATTCCAATTACAACAATCGCCATAAATGACGCTCTCCAGCCAAATTGTTGACCGATAAATGTTCCAATTGGCACACCAGTAATAGTCGCAACTGTTAATCCAGTAAACATAATCGCAATTGCGCTAGCACGTTTATTCTCTGGTACGATTGCAGCTGCAATTGTAGATCCAATTGACATAAACACACCATGTGCAAACGCAGATACAATTCTTGCAATAATTAATACAGTGAAGCTTGTTGCTACCGCCGCAATGCCATTACCAATAATGAAAATAACCATAATCCACATTAATAATGTCTTTCGCGACATACTAGCCGTTAACGCTGTTAAAACAGGAGCTCCTACCGCTGCTCCTAACGCATATAAGGAAACCGTTAAACCGGCTGTTGTAACCGAAACATTTAAATCTTTTGAAATAGATGGTAGTAAACCAACACTAATAAACTCGGTCGTACCAATCCCAAACGCACTAATTGCTAGCGCTAATAAAGCAAACATACTTCTTCGGCTCGTCTGAGCTTCCGAAGATGGTACTGTATATGAACTCAATTGAATTCCTCCTTATTACAAGAAATCCAATCATAATAGTATGATAAAAAGGCCCTTTTATCTTCTAAAAAATATATTTCATACTTACAAATGCTATTATGAATGGTTTCATTCCTTTTTTGAAGAACGCACTTTAAAGTACGATAGGCACTAAAAAGTAACATAGTCACTTTTTGGTACCGTACTACTCATTTGCCTCTTACATGTGCTATTATGAAACATATTTAACATAATAAAAAGTACGTACTTTAAAGTGCTATAGGTACTAAAAAGTAACATTTGTATGATTTAACTTATTTTACTCACAAAGGGAGGATTTCATATGAAGAAATACAATATTCCTGTAGAGGCGACTTTAGAAGTTATCGGCGGAAAATGGAAGGTTGTTATCCTTTGTCACTTAACGAAAGGTACAAAGAGAACGAGTGAACTAAAACGTTCCATGCCTGGTATTACACAAAAAATGTTAACACAGCAATTACGTGAATTAGAAGACGACGGCGTCATTCAAAGAAAAGTATACAACCAAGTCCCACCGAAAGTAGAATATTCTCTTACCGACTACGGTTGGTCTTTAGAATCCATTCTTGATTCTCTTTGTTCTTGGGGCGAATGCCATCTTGAAAAAGAAGGTAACACATCGATGCTAATTGCAGAAGGTGAATAATAGGAAAAAGGAAAAAACGAACATGAATTTGTTCATTTTTTCCTTTTTTTCTATATATATATGTACATTTCTAACTGGAACAAAATATTTTATACGCTTTCATACCTTGTCAGCACTACGTTATACACTCAATATCAAATAATTAGGAATCATTTTTATGTTAACATAGGTGTATATAGTATATAATATAGGATATATATTATATACACTTTCCGGTAACGGAGCTTTTCCATTATGCGGACAAGCCATGTATCGGACAGTTCATAAATAATAAGTAAGACGTTATGGTTTTAGATTTATGTCAGCTTACTTGCTGTCATAAATTTAAAGGCATTTTATTGTGTTTTGTGAAACTTTGTATAAAGTTTCGTAACCGTTTACTATCTTACTTATAAAAAATAAGAGTATTGCTATCGTAAAGGAGAATTGGAGATGCCAGAAACTATGACTCAAACAAAGCCAGAACAAGAAACTGTACAAATTTCTGCTAGCCAAGGACAACTTGATGTACTTGATCAGTTGTTAAAACCTGAGGTACAAGAATCATTAACAACACTAGTAGAACAGCTTCCAAAATTAACTGAGCTTGTTAACATTTTAACTAAGTCTTATGACTTCGCTCAAACTGTTGCTACTGATGAAGTATTAAAAAGCGACACTGTTGGTGCAATCACAGAGCTTGTAGAACCTGTAAAAGATACAGTGAAAAGCATGGCTGCTACTGCAATCGAAGCGAAAGATCGTGCTGACGAAAGCAACGAAGTTATCGGCCTGTTCGGTCTATTAAAATTATTAAAAGATCCACAAGCACAAAAAATGTTCCGCTTTGTGAACGCATATCTTCAAATTAGTGCAGAACGTAACAATAAATAAGTTAACTTATAACAACAATTAGTAAAGACGGGGGATATCATACTATGTCAAAACAAATTGTCATCTTAGGCGCTGGTTATGGCGGTCTTCTTGCCGCTTTAAACGTACGTAAATATTACAGTAAATCAGAAGCACAAGTTACAGTGATTAACCAATACCCAACGCACCAAATCATCACTGAACTACACCGCCTTGCAGCTGGTAACGTGTCTGAGCAAGCAGTTGCAATGCCACTTACAAAGCTTTTCAAAGGTAAAGATATCGATCTTAAAATCGCAACAGTTGAGTCATTCTCAGTTGATAGCAAAGAAATCAAACTAGCTGGCGGCACTACTTTATCTTACGATGCACTTGTAGTTGCTTTAGGAAGTAAAACTGCTTACTTCGGTATTCCAGGACTAGAAGAAAACAGCATGGTATTAAAATCTGCTGCTGATGCAAATAAAATCTACAAACACGTTGAAGACCGTATTCGTGAATACGCGAAAACGAAAAACGAAGCTGATGCTACAATCGTAATCGGTGGTGGCGGATTAACTGGCGTTGAGCTAGTTGGTGAGCTTGCTGACATTATGCCTAAACTTGCAAAAAGCCACGGCGTAAATCCAAAAGAAGTGAAACTTCTTCTTGTTGAAGCAGGTCCAAAAATCCTTCCAGTATTACCAGACCACTTAATCGAACGTGCAACTACTAGCCTAGAAGCGCGCGGCGTTACATTCTTAACTGGTCTTCCTGTAACAAACGTTGCTGGCAACGAAATCGACTTAAAAGACGGTCAAAAACTTGTTGCTAACACATTCGTTTGGACGGGCGGCGTACAAGGTAACCCATTAATTGGTGAATCAGGTCTTGAAGTTAACCGTGGACGTGCAACAGTTGATGCATACCTACAATCTACTTCTCACAAAGACGTATTCGTTGCTGGAGACAGCGCTGTTGTCTTCGCTCCAGACGGACGTCCATACCCACCAACTGCACAAATCGCTTGGCAAATGGGTGAGTTAATTGGATACAACTTATACGCAGCACTAGAAGGCAAAGCATTCGAAGAGTTCGCACCTGTAAACTCTGGAACACTTGCTAGTCTAGGACGTAAAGATGCGGTTGCTACAATTGGAGCAAGCAATACTCCACTTAAAGGCTTACCAGCATCATTAATGAAAGAAGCAAGTAACGTTCGTTACTTATCACACATTAAAGGTCTATTCAGCTTAGCTTACTAATCTGAATATAAGCCCGAATCATGCCCTGCATGGTTCGGGCTATTTTTATCCGTAATTTTCTCTAACTTATTTATTCGGCAGAAGAATCGTATAACCCTTTTAATTATCTAAATTTACTGATTATTTTATGTCCAAATTGTGTATACGAAAAGATGGAAGTATTCTTCCTACTCCCATCCTTTCACACAAACTATTCGCCTAACTTCACAAGACTGTAATTCTTCTTCCCTTTACGGATAATAATAAATCGTCCATCAAATGAATTTTCTACAGTAACATCTGTACCCACATCTGTTACTTTCTCACCATTCATAGAAATCGCTCCGTTATTAATATCTTCACGCGCTTGTCGTCTAGATGGTTCAATTCCTAAATCAACTAGCCATTCTACGATGTTTTTCGTCTCTTTTGAAGACTGAAATGTTGGCATTTCTTTAAAGCCTTGTTCAATTTCATCAGCTGTTAACGATTTAATATCTCCGCTAAATAACGCTGCTGTAATTTTCTCAGCTTGCAGGAACGCCTCTTCTCCATGAACAAACTTCGTCATTTCTTCCGCTAATACTTTTTGCGCTTCACGTTTATGAGGTTCCACTTCTACCTTCGTTGCTAATTCATCAATACGCTCTTTCGTTAAGAACGTAAAGTATTTCAAGTATTTAATTACGTCACGGTCATCTGTATTTACCCAGAACTGGTAAAATTCAAACGGTGTCGTTTTTTCAGGATCAAGCCAAACCGCACCACCCGCTGATTTACCAAACTTCGTACCGTCCGATTTTAATAATAACGGAATCGTTAATCCGAATACTTTCGCCTCATGACCCTCTAACTTACGAATTAAATCTAAACCACTCGTAATATTTCCCCATTGGTCACTACCACCAATTTGCAGTTGAACATCCTCTTTCGTGTATAAATGATGGAAGTCCATCGCTTGCAAAATTTGGTACGTGAATTCCGTGAAAGAAATACCTGTATCCAAACGGCTTGCTACAATATCCTTCGCTAACATGCTATTGATGCTAAAGTTTTTCCCGTAATCACGTAAAAACTCAATAATATTTATTTCATGTGTCCAATCATAGTTATTTACCATCTTCACTTCGCTATTTCCACCAAAATCAAATAGCTTTTTCATTTGTGCTGTTAACGCATCTACATTATGCTGAACCACTTCTAACGTTTGAAGTTGACGCTCTGATTGACGTCCACTCGGATCACCAATTGTTCCTGTTGCCCCGCCAATTAAAATAACAGGATGATGACCAGCTAATTGGAATCTCTTCATCATCATAAACGGAATCAAATGTCCGATATGCATACTATCACCAGTCGGATCAACTCCGCAGTATAGTGAAATCTTTTTCTCTTCTACTAGCTTACGTAAGCCTTCTTCGTCAGTCTGTTGATTAACGGCGCCGCGCCATTCTAACTCATCAATGATATTCATCTTTTGTCATCCCCTTTATTTTTTTAAAACAAAAAATCCCTATGTCTATGACATAGGGACGATTATTCACCGTGTTACCACCCAGTTTGTATAAATAGCATAGCTACTCATACCACTCTTAGCAATAATATCGATTGCCAGTCCGCTTAGCATTACCTAAGATACTCCAGAGTGTAATTCACAAGTTTGTTTGTGCTAGGTTCCAGCAACCCCTAGCTCTCTCGTTAACAGTGACAAACTGCTACTGGGCTCTTTCAACGTATGTTATTTGTTAAATTATTAGCCATTATATTGAATTGAAAACAAATTGTCAACAATACCCAAATATTATTTTAAAATAATTCATATCTTCATACGTATTTCTTTATTCCTTATCTTCTCCAATAATCCTTACTTCTCGCTCCAACTTCACGCCAAATTTCTCTTCAACTGTCTTTTGTACGAAGTGAATTAAATCGATGTAATCTTGTGCTGTTCCGTTATCAACATTCACCATAAACCCAGCGTGTTTTAAAGAAACTTCTACTCCACCAATTCGCTTACCTTGTAGTCCTGAGTCTTGAATTAACTTACCAGCAAAGTTATTTGGTGGGCGCTTAAATACGCTACCACATGAAGGATATTCTAGAGGCTGTTTTGACTCACGTTTAAACGTTAAATCATCCATTTTTGCTTTAATTTCTTCATGTACACCTTCTTCAAGTTCAAATCTCGCTTCAAGAATAATGTAATGGTTGTTCGCAAATACACTCTTACGATATCCAAATTCAAATGCTTCTTTCGTCAAAGTACGTAGCTCTCCATCACCTGTCATTACGACAGCTTCTGTTAATACAAACGAAATTTCACCGCCGTATGCACCAGCATTCATATATAATGCTCCGCCAACTGAACCTGGAATACCACAAGCAAACTCAAGACCCGTTAAGTTATGGTCTAAGGCAATACGTGATACGTCAATAATTGCTGCACCACACTGTGCTACAATCGTCGTTCCTGTTACAGTAACACCTGTAATATGAATTAAACTTACTGTAATCCCGCGAATTCCACCATCTTTAATAATGACATTCGATCCATTTCCTAAAAACGTAACTGGAATATTATATTCGTTCGCATATTTGATAACTTCTTGAATTTCATCATAATTTGTAGGCGCAACAAAAACATCTGCTTTTCCGCCAACTTTAATATGCGTATGATTCTTTAACATTTCATCTTGTTTAACATGTCCTTCGGGCAATACCGTACTTAAATATTTATAAACCTCTTGCATATTCATTTTACGATTCCTCTATTTCTATATTCATTTTATCCCGTTATACGGGCCCATAATATCCCCACGTACATGAAAGAACCTAAAGTGGTGGATACAGTGTACCCAAAATCAATTCGAGACACCTATAAACCTCTTAATTTATAAGAGGTGCCACTCATATTAAAATATATATTGCATAATAAAGCAACCCAAATGGACTACTAAACTTGACATGTCATCAGAAAGACAACAATTTGTAAAATATGTGACTTTTTCAAAACACTATCCCTCAGTATCTTACTATACCACACAAAAAGAAAGTGGTATTTTTTTGTACTTTTTACTTTATTTACATCAATAAAAAAAGAGCACATCCGACAGAATGTGCTCTTTCTATACTCTTTATATTACTTTTCGTTCTCTTCTTTTTCTTTATCAAACCATAACAGCTCATCGTTATCAACTTCACCATTATAATTGATTAAAATTTCTTCTCCTGCTTTTATATCCTTATAAGCATAGAAGTTAAACGTATGGTTCTCGAAGACAATATCATACGTTGCATTCGGTGTATATGAATGATTAAATAACATACCGTATCCTAAAAGGATTGCCGTATGATTGATTCCATACTCAAATGCGTAGTCAGCAAGTAATGTTTTCTCAATATGTTCATGCTGTTCATTCGGATAAGAGATAACTGGTGCTGCGTGTATCAACTCACCTTTTTTAATATCACGAGTTGCAAATACACCTCTATTAAATTCTCCATCACTAAGTTCAGAAGTCTTAACTTCGATCATATGCGTCACCTATTTAATTCTTTCTTTGAAGTATTTTAATTCCGCTATTAGCTGAATTTTATCTCCTTAAGCTTGGCAGAAAACGCGCAGAAAAGCAATTAAATTCCTATCAAGTATTCGTTTCAATGAAAAAAGAGCACATCATTCGTGCTCTTTCCAAGCAATATTACTTTTCTAAAATATCTTCTAACAACTTCACTTGCTCGCTAACAGTTTGTAACGTCTTCACTGACGTATCATTTCGATGTTTTTCTTCTTCCACACTCGCTAGCACTTCTTCTGTAGCTGTAGAAGTTTGCTGAATTACGTTAGAAGCATGCGTAACATCCTTTACGATATTCGTCGTTTTAACTTGGAAACTTTCTTGATGAACAACAACCTCTCGCATTACTTCATTAATCGCATCAATAAACTTCCCTAAATCAGTTACATTTGTTAAAACGCTTGCTAACATCTCGTTACATTCTTCTTGTACTCTTTCTGACTTTTCTACTTGTACTTCTACCTTACTTGCTTGATTACTAAACTCCTTCAAAATCCCTTGAATTCTTCCCGCAGAACGATTTGATTCTTCAGCAAGCTTTAACACTTCACTCGCTACAATAGCAAAACCTTTTCCATGCTCGCCTGCCCTCGCAGCTTCAATATTTGCATTTAAAGCTAGCAAACTCGTCTGACTTGAAATATTCGTTATTACATCTACAATTTCATTAATTTGTTTCGATTGTATCATTAAATCTCTAAATATAATTCCAGACTGTGAAACAACATCATTTAAACTTCTCATGTTAATTTCAAAATTTCTTAGAGTATGTACACTACCTTTTGAAATTTCTAAGCTTTCATCCACACGAGCCGATGCAGTTCTTACTTGAGAGATGATTTGTTCAATATTTCCCTCCATATCATTCAATACTTCTACCGAACGATACATCATCTCTGATTGTGATTGCGTACCAACTGCCACCTCTTCAAAGGCAAAATTAATTTCACTCATCGATTCCATCGACGTGTTCATATTTTGTCTTAAATGATTGAAATTACTATCTAGTTTTACAACTGTTTCTTCAATAAGTCTTTGCGTCTCTTCTAACTCCTGAGCTTTTCTCATTACTTCTTGCTTCTCATCACTTAAACGAAGGAGCAGATTAGAACCGATTTTCGTGACGCCCCACATAGCGATTGTTACAATCGCTAACAAACTTGCGAAATTAGCAGCTTCAGACGAGGCTGTATAAGCAAAAAATTGCTCCGGCCAATAGCTACAAAGGATAAATGTGATCACAACAGCTACCCCGCCAAGAATTAAAATGAGACGCTCACTTAAGTAAATAAGTGAAACAGCTAATGTAAAATAGACCATTTGAAATACAGCCGGGCTTTCATTAAAAGCTTGTACCATAATGTAAGACATTGTAAGCAACATAAATGTCATGATATATTTATACGCTGATTCCATACTTTTTATAAAAGTAAACAGCGTTCCAAATGCAACGACAGAAATACCACAAATCCAAAACGCTATTGCTCTCTCTGTAAAAATATATCCATAATACCCAATTGCGATTATCCCAAGAAAGAAACTACAAATCGTTATAAACAGTAATAAATGATTTTTCTGTGATTCTTTCTCAAGGTTAGAAAAACAAGTCCTCTTTAACCACTCCATATGAAGCCCCACCTTCTACTTATACATATCAATTACTTCAGTTTAAATACCGCACTTACTGGGTTATGATCGCTATTTTCAAACTTTAAATCTTTCCCTTGTACATTTACAATCTCTACATTCGGTGAAACGATAAAGCCATCAATAATAGTGACGAAATTTTCACCTTCTACATATTTCTTTACATCATCTCTCACAGTCATAACAGACGGATCTACAGCCCACTTAAAGCCACCGTCCGTAAAGTCCTTCGGTAACTCTACTAACCACTCAGGGCGCTCTTTCACGAACTTCGGATCACTTAATTGAGCGTTTGAAACTAATTGATTCCAATCTCCGCCCATTATTACGTAATCACCATTTTCATAATGCTTGTTCATATATTCTTTTAAGTACTCTACTTGCTGTTTTCTAATTTTCCCGCCTTCATCATAAGCAGACAAATGTAAATTTACGAGTCTAACATGTTTCCCATTATTAACAGGAATTTTATATTCCACAATTGCTCGATCTAAATCAAACAAACGCTTTGGCCAAGGCTCCATTCCAGGAAGCTGGAACCTCTTCGCTTCTTGAACAGTGTATTTAGAAAACGTACTTAATCCAGCCTCCGCATATCCCATTGGATTTATTATTGGCACTGGAACCCATTTCGTATCGTAGTTCTTGCCAAATGACGAAACATAATCAGGTAATCCTTTTTTCAAAAATTCATGTTCATTTACATCAAATGAACGAAGTGACTTTATATCAACTTCTTGTAATAGTGCAAAATCACTATTCTCATTTTGTAAAAACGAAAGCATATTCTTTAAATTAGTTTCCGTTTGCTCTTTACTACTTGAACCAGATCCCTTTCCACCATCCATAAAGAAATCTTGATCCTTATCTAACCCAGCATATCCAATATTAAATGTTGTAACTTTAAACTCATTTCCAGTCGCTAATACGCGCTCCTTATTATTCTCCACCTTCAAGCTTATAACATCAGCAGGCTGTTCTTTAGTAAGTGTCATATACGCTAGAAATCCTCCTACAATGCCCGCTACTACTAAAACACATGTAAATACGATTTTTAAAAATTTCTTCAAATAAATGACTCCTTTTCACGCGGATTTATTTTTCTTTATTTTCAGTCAAATAAAACAAAACGACACACATAAGAAACATTTTATCATAATTAAAACCGTATATCACTATATTTAGTTGATAAGTAATCGATCCCATTTTAATTACTTGAAAAACCTTCAGACATCAAAAAAAGAAACGTTACACCCACCTCCTCACTGGAATTTAAACGGTATATTTAGTACACTATATGTAATAATCCTAGGCGATGGAGTTCGCCATAAACGCGCTGCTTATCTTATGACTCCTACCAGTATACATACTGGTAGGAGTCTATTTTTTTGAGCAATCTATTTAAAGAGGTGAGAAAATTGATTTATATTATCGTCGGCATTGCCGGTATATTAGGAGCTCTTTCTCGTTATTATTTAGGTCTTAATATCACCACATTTTGGCATCATTCATTTCCATTAGCAACATTACTCATTAACTTAATCGGTTGCTTCTTCTTAGCGTGGCTAACTACTTATATCGCCCGGCTAAACATCTTACCTTCAGAGGTCATCACAGGCATCGGAACTGGATTCATCGGTTCCTTTACGACTTTTTCAACATTTAGTGTAGAAACTGTGCAATTGATCAATCATTCTGAGTGGAGCATAGCCTTCTTATATGTATCATGTAGCATACTTGGTGGCCTCATTATGTCTGGCCTTGGCTATACACTTGGAGATTTCTTAATTAAGAAATCTCTTACGGAAGGTGATTACTCATGATAGAAGCCTTATTAGTCGCAACAGGAGGATTTTTCGGTGCGATTACACGATTTGCAATTAGCAATTGGTTTAAGAAAAGAAATAAAACACAATTTCCACTTGCTACATTCCTTATTAATATAACAGGGGCGTTTTTACTTGGATATATAATCGGCAACGGAGTTACTACAGGCTGGCAACTATTATTAGGTACTGGATTTATGGGTGCATTCACTACATTTTCTACGTTTAAACTAGAAGCCGTTCAACTTCTCAATCGAAAAAATATTAGCACTTTCCTTTTATACTTAAGCGCTACGTACATAATTGGTATCCTCTTCGCATTCCTTGGAATGAAGCTAGGCGGAATATGAAAAAAAGCGACTCTATTGAGTCGCTTTCTTTCATAAGAAATATGTCCCGCCATATGGAATAGAAAATAAACCAGCTGGATGTACATCGTAATGTACAATTTGCATCGGAAGCTGTGAATACGGCATATACTGACTTTGCATCATTTGTGCAAAATATGCTTGTTGTTGCATTTGAATAGCTTGATTCATAGCATGAATTGTTCCCTGTGCCCCAGCCAGCGTAATAGCTGCTCCTACTTGTCTTCCATTATAAAAATGATGGTTCATCATGATTCATCTCACTTATTCTTTTTCTTCCATATGGTATGTTTCTATTTCATAGTGAGTATTTTGTCCCTATTGGTAACCCCTATTTATTGCCCTTTTTCAGCTTTGAAGTAATAAATCCAAATAATAATACGCCAATACCACTAAGGAACAATACATAACTTATCGGTACTAGGAAAAAGAAAGATTCTTCAAGGAATCCATCCGCTCCTACTTTACTGTTTGAAGCATGTATCGTTAAAGAAATAATCGCTAAAATCATGAAAGAAATAGCTACTGCGTATTTATTTTTCATTTCACATTCTCCTCTACTCATGTAATTCTCCTTAGATTCTTAACATCATATTATCCAAAAAACCATTAACAGTCAATAATTATTTATCGTTTAACAATAAATAATTATTGACTAGAATAATAACAAAAAGGTTTACGAAGCATATTAAATCACTTCGCAAACCCTCTGTATTATAAATATTTACACTTCAAACCTCTTGCTTAATACAATATACATTGCGCAAAATAGCACGAATATCCCAGCATAAATTAACAAAATCTCTACACTAAACATATCCGACAATGGCCCAAATATTATCATTCCTAGAGGAAGCGCGCATGAATTCGCAATTTGTACAAGACTGAACATCCGTCCGTGCATTGATGGTTCTACTTTCTCCTGCAATAACACAGTAACTGGTGTATTGAAGCACGGCATCGTTATACCAATTAAAAAATTAAATACTAAATACATAATAAATATCGGTGCTATTCCGAGTCCAATCATAAGCAGTCCATATAATGCACAAGCTAGCGCTGTTGTATGCATACGATTACGAAAACCACCCCACGCGGCAATCAATACGCCACCAGCTGCCGCACCAGCACTAAAGGTCATCTCACTAGCAGTAAGTCTCCACATTTCGGCCCCGAAAGAACGAGTTACCATTAAAGGTGTTAAAAAAGCAGCTGGACTTATTAAAATCATGATGATAATCAATAAAACGATTAGCCTTTTAATAAATACATTTTCTTTTAAATAAGAGAATCCTTCTTTAATTCCTTGTAGATTAGATTTTTGCTTATTCTCTGCATTCACATGTCCCTCTACTTGAATGATAAGCATAATACTAATTCCAATCATAGCCGTAATAACATCAATAAAAAATGTTGTTTCAATGCTGGCAATAGAAAGAATCGCCGCACTTGCTGCTGGAGAAAGAAACATAATTAAAGATGTAATACTGCTATTTATTCCATTTACTTTCATAAGATACTCTTTCGGAACGATTTGCGGAATTAATGCATTCACAGCTGGCGTTTGTACTCCTGTTCCAGCTGAACGAATGAGTAACACAATAAAAAGTAACCAAATACTTTTATATCCTGTTAAAAATAAAATTGCTAAAACTAACGTCGCAATCGCTATAATTCCATCCGATAACATAATCATCTTTTTACGGTCATAACGATCAATCCAAACACCTGCAAACAAAGATATCGCAATTTGTGGTAGAAAACCGCAAACAGTTGAAATAGTCAACATCACTCCTGATGATGTTGTAAGGGTGATATACCATATAATCGCGTATTGCACGAGAGAGGAACCTAACAACGAAATAGTTTGAGCGGTCAAAAATAATATAATTTTCGTTTTCCAATTGTTTTCACTCATATGTTTCACACCCCCTTAACTAATCCCGTCTCTATATGAAAGATACTATCTGCCCAATCAAGATAAAAACTCGCTTCGTGAGATACGAGTATAATGCTGCCCTTAAACTTAATTAACGCCTTTTGCAAAGCTTCCTTCGCTTCTGCATCTAAATGATTTGTCGGCTCATCTAAAATTAATAAGTTACAAGGTGATAATAATAATCCGCACAGTTTCACCTTCGATTGTTCACCACCACTTAACGTACGAATTTCTTGCGAAACGTGCGTATCCTTCACTCCACACGCAGCTAAATGATGGCGTATTTCCTTCATATTCAGTTTAGGAAACTGTTCTGAAATAATTTGAAGCGGCGTTAAAGAATCATTGCTCCAATTTAAATCTTGCTCATAATATCCAATCTTTATTTGCTCTGAAAAGTGAAACTCTCCAGAAATACTATCAATATTTCCAACGATTGTTTTTAATAAAGTAGATTTTCCTACTCCATTGAAACCTGTAATAACAATTTTTTGCCTACCCATTACTGAAAAATTCAACTTTGGTAAGAGAGCGAAGTCGTAACCAACTTCAAAGTTATTTACTTCAAGAACTGTCTGAACTGAAATGGGAAGTTCCTGAAAATGAATAGACGGTTTATGAGTAAAACTTGGTGGCGCAATTCTTTCCATACGCTGTAATTGTTTTCGACGACCTTGCGCTATTTTTGAATTCACCCCAGCAATATTTCTACGAATATACTCTTCCGTTTTTTCAATTTTCTTTTGCTGTGCATAATATTGGCGAATATAATCTTTTCGCAAATGCTCCTTTTGTCTTACAAAATCTGAGTATTTGCCGTAATACTTCTTAACTGTTCCGAACTCTACATCACATATGCAAGAAGTTACCTTTTCCAGAAAATCAAAATCATGTGATACGACAATAAACGCTCCTTCAAAATTCATTAAATAATTAGCAAGCCACTCCACATGCTCCTTATCGAGAAAATTCGTCGGTTCATCTAGCAATAAAATATTAGGCTCTTCTAATAAGAGCTTCGCTAAAATTACCTTTGCACGCTGCCCTCCGCTTAATTCACCAATCACACGATTCATCCCAATCACATCAATACCTAAACCGGCTGCCACCTTATTCGTAATACTATCTACTGAATAAAAATCATGAGCCTCGAGCAGTCCTTGAATTTCTGCCGCTTTCAATAGTTGATTTTCATCTCCAGTCATCGCACTTTCTTCATATAACTTGTTCATTCTCTTTTCCATTTCATACAAATCATAAAAGGCTCTCTTTAAATATTGAGAAATGGTATAACCCTCATCAATTTCTGCGTATTGATCAAGATGTCCAATTTGAATATTTGGTTGCCACTTTATGTCTCCCTTATCAGAAATAATTTCCCCCACCAATATTTTCATTAATGTGCTTTTTCCTGCACCATTCTGCCCAACAATTCCCATATGCTCCCCTTTATGCAAATCAAAAGAAGCATTTTCGTATAATACTTTATCTATAAAACTATGTGATAAACTTTCAACTTTAAGTAAACTCATTTTTATTCCTCTTTTCCTGAAATTAAAAAAAGCAGAGAGATAGCGTCATTCGACACTAGCCCTCTGCTTCATGGTTTTTCCTATACTACTCCAATTTATAGTAAAGACTCATCGGAATAATATACACAAAGGGCCATAGACAAAGCATTGTCTATGGCCCCTTAATCTATTTTATACACCAGCTGAAAAACCATAACGAAATAAGCATAGATAAACTATACTTTTTTAGAAAAGTTATTCAGCCGATGAATATAGGGGATTTATACCCCTTGATTAAGCTCCGTACAACGCTTCACCGTATACATTTGTGCGGAGCAAAGTTTTCTAATGAGTTTTACAAATTTTATATAAAGCATATTCTGCACCTTCCTTAATACTTAAAAGGGATTTTAGCATACGTTTTTACGAAGCGTCAACATTACTTCCGAATCTTTCAACTACTTGTTTTCAAAATATTGCTTCTGAAACATACACATTCTTATCGCATTATGATAGTTACCATCAACGAAAAACTCATCGATAAGCTCACCTTCTACCATAAACCCAACTTTTTTATAAACATGTACTGCTTTTTCATTTTCCTTATCCACAACTAAATATATCTTATGCATATTTAATACAGCGAAAGCATAATCCATTGCTAAACGCGTCGCCTCTACTGCATAACCATATCCTTGATAATTCGGATCAATAATAATTTGGAATTCTGTTCTACGATGAATATAATCGATTTCTACTAACTCAACTAATCCAACCATTTCATTGTCTTTCTCAACGATAAATCGGCGTTCGCTTTGATCATGTATATGTTTATCGTATAAGTCTTGCAGCTCCACAAATGCCTCATATGGCTCTTCAAACCAATACGACATAATATGCGCATTATTATTCAGTTCGTGTACGAACTTTAAATCTTCTCGTTCCAATGGACGTAACTTCAATTCCTGATTCATTCCTATAACCTCCAAGTAAAAGAAACCTCTTCACTTAATTTCTCAATTTTTTTCGATTTCAAACGCCCTAATTTCATTGTAAACTTTCAAGTTACTTGAAGGTAAAGACGTAAAAAATTGCAAATCTACTTTTATCTCTCTAGGTAGACAGTGAAAAAGAATCCATCCGGTGGTCTTCTCCTTACCAAGTAGACAATATAAAATCCATTTCTTTTTTAATAATTCAAAATTAACTCAAGGGTTGCTAACTACTAGACTCGCCCAAGTGAAAAGTCTTGAGTATGAAGGATGAAATACAAAATTAAAAACAATTTCAATAGTTTAGCTTACATGACATGAAAATATTAATTAAAATATCCCTTACTTTCATTATTAGGAACATCCTCAAACAGAAAAGGAAACATTTAGATATTAATCATTAAAAACAATATTCAAATATAATCTAAACGAATATTAAATGAAGAATAAATTTCAGTTATTCTAAAACATTATAAGAATTCACCTCCATTTCATCCTCTAGTTTAAGTTTACATTTATATTAATATAATTATTAAGTTCCTTTAACAATTGAAATTCCCTTTCCACATTTGTTTCTTCCAATAACCCCTCTAACGTTAAAGACAACCCTATCAATTGTTGACATAATAAGTTTATCTCTTGATTTAATAAAGTTAATTGTAGCTTTTCAAGATCAATGTCTTTAATATCTTTCAACTTTTTATTAGTAATTTTCATTAAGAAAATCTTAATAAGTTGTAATAGGTTTTCATCATTTAAAATTCGTTTTCCATTCTGCTTTTCTAAAATTAATAACCCTAATTCTTCATAGTAACGTATAGTTCTACTAGTAATACCTGTTTGTTCAATTAATTGAGAAATTGTATACATTTTCTCCCCCCTCAAATAATAATCTATAATATATCGTTACGTTAGGGTCAATATTTTACGTTTTTTTTAAAGAATAATCTAAATATTCAACGAAAATAACGGTACCATATAGAAATTTTAGATATATAAATGGAAAAATAAGCGTTAAGTATGTAACGCTATAATAAAACATATAATTCCCCTATAATCTCATTAAAAATATTCTTTAATAAATGATCATTCCAAAACATGAAAAGTAAGTTGATAATTACACTTTAAAACAATCCGGATACTAGAGAACTTCTATTTATTGAATATCTAGTACAAGTAATAATTAGTAAAATACCAATAACAGGTGGTTAATAAGATAATACTTATTGATTTTAACAGCTTCACAATATAATTTATTAGATAGCATACGAACCCTAGATTCTTGAATTTCCCTTTGGATTTCATCTTTTATATTTTTGGGTACCGTCTATTTTCATTAAATTTATCTCAAATTAACTAGATGTAGATATAAAAAAATGGTTCAATTCCTTTAAAGGAATTGAACCATTTTTTAGTTATTTTTGAACTGTAATACCCATGCTTCTCGCGGTACCTTCAATTGTTCTCATTGCTGCTTCTACTGATGCTGCATTCATGTCTGGAAACTTGTATTCTGCAATTTCCCTTAGTTTTTCTTCAGTAATTGAGCCTATTTTACTTTTATTAGGTTCTCCAGATCCTTTTGAAATTCCAGCCTCACGCTTTAATAATTCGGCTACTGGGGCCGTTTTTATTTTCATTGAAAAAGATCGATCTTCATAGATAGTAATTTCAGCTGGAATAATCATCCCAGCTTGTCCCTGTGTAAGAGCATTATATTCCTTACACACCATCATAATATTTACCCCGGTAGGACCTAAAACTGTACCAACCGGTGGAGCTGGGTTTGCTTTACCTGCTGGTAGCTGTATTTTTACAACCTTTAAAACTTTCTTTGCCATATATAAATCTCCTTTAACTTTTTCATTTTATCAGTTTAAATCACTAGAATAAAATCCATCATGCAATATACATTTGTATTATTATTAATACTATTAGATCAATTACATAATTTTATACATTTTCTCGCCTCAATTAACAGTCTATAATATGACGTTACGTCAGAGTCAACATATTACTTTAATTTATTACCTTATAAAAATAAAAATGATATATCAGTTTAAAACGGTTTCCTACACATATAGATAACATATACATTTATGGATACGTTATAATTTCAGAAAATTTAGGCTCTGTACGATCTTCTAGGGATCTGTAGATGGACTCAGCAACATATACTGGTGAAAATGTAGATGTCTTATATGTTTGAGATTTAAGACCAGCATTTGTATTTTTCATAAGGTTTGTTTCAACAGGGCCTGGAGATATTAAAATCAATCTAACTTTTGATTTACTCATTGACAACTCTTTATGTAATCCTTTAGTTATAGCATTTACCGCATGTTTGGTAGCACTATATATTACCCCATATGGAGGTATTTCATAACTAACTGTTGATCCAATATTAACAATAATCCCTTCATCTCTAGTTAACATATGCGGCAATACATAGCGTATTCCATATAGTACTCCTTTAATATTAACATCAATTGCACTACTAGCCTCTCGTATATCAAAATTTTTCAACCACGATAAAGGCATTACTCCGGCATTATTAATCAAAACATCAATTCTTCCATATAACTCTATGGTTTTGTTAATTAGTTGCTCGACCTCTTTTGCTTTAGAAATATCCGCAGGGATAACAATAGCCTCTCCGCCCATAGTATGTATTTTTTTTCTTACACTCTCCAGTTTAGTCTTATTTCGGGACGACAATACTACTATCATACCCTTACTCGCTAAATAAATTGCAGTCTCATATCCTATACCATCACTGGCACCAGTAATAACAACAACCTTTTTCATAAGTATCCCACCACAATTAGAATTTATATCAAAGATTTTTAAAATAACAAATGTATTCTTCGATAAGATCAATATCAATAAGATTATTGTATATATCCTCACTCATTTCTTCACTTATGGGTCGAATCTTACCATTAAAATCTACTAAATAGTCATATAACTCTTTTCCCATATTAAAAATTAACTTTCGTTGATATTTAAATGAAACATTTCTGAAATTTTTTATAACCATATCCGTCATATCGAATAAAAAATTTTCAAATGAATAATAATTGTATATTTTTAAAGAACCCTGGTTTTTAGATAAATTTATAATCCCAAACATATATACTGGTTTTCCTGCAAAAAATATACTAATTAAAATATGATAATCATCATATTTTACAGGTTCACAATGTAATACTTCAAAATCAGTAACATAATTATTAGATAACATAAGAGGTGTAGATTCTTGAATTATACGTTGGAATTCATCTTTTATATTCTGGGATGTACCATCTATTCTCATTAAATTCACCTCAAACTAACTAGATATAGGTGTAAAAAAGTAGTTCAATTCCTTTAAAGAATCAAACTACTTTTTGACTTATTTTTGAACTGTAATACCCATGCTTCTCGCGGTACCTTCAATTGTTCTCATTGCTGCTTCTACTGATGCTGCATTCATGTCTGGAAACTTGTATTCTGCAATTTCCCTTAGTTTTTCTTCAGTAATTGAGCCTATTTTACTTTTATTAGGTTCTCCAGATCCTTTTGAAATTCCAGCCTCACGCTTTAATAATTCGGCTACTGGGGCCGTTTTTATTTTCATTGAAAAAGATCGATCTTCATAGATAGTAATTTCAGCTGGAATAATCATCCCAGCTTGTCCCTGTGTAAGAGCATTATATTCCTTACACACCATCATAATATTTACCCCGGTAGGACCTAAAACTGTACCAACCGGTGGAGCTGGGTTTGCTTTACCTGCTGGTAGCTGTATTTTTACAACTTTTAAAACTTTCTTTGCCATATATAAATCCCCTTTAATTTTTATAGTGTCAAACTATTCTAATAAACCTAACAATTTAAAGTTTATCAAAATTAGAAAATAAAGTCAAATTACTAGTGTAATGTATAACCACCATCAACTAAAATATTTTCCCCTGTAATTATCTGATTTTGATCGCTACTTAAAAACAATACTGCATATGATATATCGTGGGGTAAAGCATATTTTTTCAAAGGGATTTTATATAAATATGCTTTTTTAACATCTTCATGCTCCAAGAAATCCTTACTTTTAGAAGTTTTTACATACGTTGGTGAAACACAATTAACCAATATATTAAAAGTAGACCACTCTAGCGCTAAAACTTTTGTCAAACCTATTAATCCAAACTTACTAATACAATAGGGGGCTCTTAGACCATTGGCAACTACCCCATGTTGCGATCCAATATTTACAATTTTCCCCTTTATGCCGTCACTAATCATTTTTTTTGCTATTGACTGACTAAGAAAAAAAGTTCCTTTCAAATTTACATCTATAATTTTTTGCCAATTCTCTTCACTAACCTCCAGAGCTGGAACAAAGTAATTATTTCCAGCACAATTGATCAATATATCAATTGGTTTATCTAATTTTTCAATTGCATTTTGTATATCATTAACCTTATATAAATCAATAGTTACAATTTGAACATTATTCCTAAATTTTTCAATCATTTTTTGTTTAACATGTTCTAATTTTGGTAATTGTTTATCAGTATCAGATAAAATTAAATTCCCGCCAAATCCAGAGAAGGATTCTGCTATACAGATAGCTATATCACTGGTAGCTCCAGTAATAAAAATATTTTTATTTTTAAAATTAAATTGTTTGATAGAGTTCATATGGATTCACCCGTTTTCCTAACGTTTTATTCCATTCACTTGTAAATATCCTAATTTTTCAATTGCAATATCTGATAGTACTTTAGAATTTTCTTCTATTACATATAGTAAATGATCAGGAAGTTTTTCTTTCATTTCATCCGTAATCGTCGTCCAATATTTATAAGTCGGTAATATTTTATTGCTCCATTCTTCAATTTCAATATCCATGAAATTTTGAGTTTGATAAAGACTAAAATACTGTTCCTTTGTAATATACTTACCAAGTGTAATGGTTTCTAAAAACCTCTTCTCTACTGGAGTTAAAGATTTCTTTACATACCAATCACATAAACTAAAAGGAGCACCATTTTTTAATACTCTATGTACCTCACTTAAAACCTTTTCCCTATTCATATGCATGATACTCTCTAGAGCGTATGCACCATCAAACATACCTGACTTAAAGTTTAATTGATGTGCGTCCATATTCATTAGCTTTACCCTGCTATTAATTTTCTCTTTAGAAATTAGCTTTTTCCCAATTGCAAGTTGCTTTTCGGAAATATTTATACCTACAATTTTACAATTTTCCTTTTTACTAATTTGTACTGCAGTAAGCCCGGAGCCACATCCAATATCTAATAGTACGTCAAGATCTGATGCCGCAACTTTACGTGCCATATATTCTACCGTTCTATTTTGAGCATCCTCCATGGAATCTTTTTCTAATTCAAAAATTCCCACATGATAGTGTTGCGAGGGGGCAACACTCCAACTTATATGCCCTATATCATTATAAAAATCCTTTGTATCTTTTACATTATTTTCATACATAAAATTGTTCTCCTTTAGTTTTATTCAATAAATTATTGGTTAGCCTCAATAAAGGTCTATATTTACCAATAGACATCTGGACAGTTATATTATTTTGAATACCAAAAAACTCCTCCAAATTATCAGCCCTATAACCTAACATTGGATGGCTCCCTAGGTTCAAACCTGCAGCATTCAATTGTATTTGATGCATAATTCTCCCTGCCTCCATTTGCATGACTCTATAGCCTCTAAATTTCATATTTTCTATAAATTTTTTCATGTTTAATACTAAGTGCACAATTAAAGGCATTTCTACTAAATTAAAATTTTTTCGTGTAAGATTCTCCTGAAAAACACTAGAAAAATCACCTTTATGTTTCAAAACGAAACTTTTATTACTTGGATTATAGTAATAGTAGCCTTTTGGTAAACCTTCAATCTTATTGGCATAAAAGTAAATTTCAACATCCTTTAGAACACTATAATTATCGCTAAAAATATCATTTTTAAATTGTTCCTGCATTCCAACATCTAGAACTTTGTGAACATGCTGAATATTCAAAAAATCAGACAAAAAGTTCTCTCCTGGTGATATACGACTTACAGAAGCCTTCAAAATGTCATAATCATATTTTTCTTTATGAACAACATTTGCCTCCTCTTTAAAAGATGCTATTTCATTTTTTTTAACTTTAATTAAGCCACTATTGATAATATTACTATTGATTTTATAAATATCCTGACATACATTTTTGGGGCCAACATTTAAATGTTCAATATAATTGAATGTTGTATCGTTTTTAAAGTACTCAAAAGCGGGAACCTTATTTTCACTTTTATATGAATTATTATCCATATCTATAGGCAAAACTACGTAGCTGCTTTCTTCCTCAGCGTTGATTCCTAAAAAATCATTAATTTTTTTATCATCAAAGTGATACCTAATCTCCGAATTAAGACCTAATTTCTTTGAAATTAGGTGAGCTTGGCTTACAATAGCACCGATATCTAAGCCTTGTAAACGATACGAGAAATTTAAATATTTAAAGAAGTTTTTCCAATAAAATGATGTTATAAAAATATAAACATTTCTATCTTGATTATATTGCAAAGATTTTTTGATAAATTCTTGAAAATTTCCTTCCCTTAGTAAAATTAATCTCGGTCCCCTAACATCAAAATAATATAATCCTGACTTGATACCTTTAATACTCTCCACATATAAGTAAATTTCCCCAGGATATAAGCCGCCACCTGAGGCTACACTTCTTCTAAAAAAACTTAAGGATGTATTCTGACCATTTAATGTTGGTTTTGTTAACCAATTGTAGCTGGTAAAACCATAGGTATACCACAATAAATAACTAATAATTTCGAAATTTGAATAATCAATACCATCTAAATCATTAATACAAATCGGAAAGTTATCGTCTAAATCTATCGATTCTCTATTCCTATAAATTTTAAAAGGCAAGGGTCTATCATAATTACTTAAATCTAAATTGAAATCTGAAGCTTTAGCAGGCGAATATTGCAAATTATATAAAAAATCTTCAATATCTTTGTAAGTCTTCAACATTATTATCCCTCCCTTTACCAAAATCCCTTATTAATTCCAAAGTATCTATATTATATTTTTCTTCAATAATTTTATAGATATAGTAGCAAAGTAGATATCTATCTTTATTTTGAATCCCTAAATTTCGTATTAATAAGTACGTAAATACAGTTATTAGGCGTGAACCTAAAAAGTTTATATCTTTATTCATAAAATTAGAGAAATCTGGATTATTTAATATCGTCTTATGAAACTGACTTTTTTCTAGAAAATCTCTTTCTCCTGGTTTTTGTAGTAATTCAATATTAAATACATGCAGGTTCCCCTTCTCAATATCAGTAGTCATCTCTTTCTTCATTTCTGTAATAATATCCGATAATTCGCTCAAGCTACTTCTGTTGTTATTATCTATTATTTCTGAAACTTTCGATTCTAGGTACTCTTTGTTATTTAAGTAGTTCTTATGAAATATATCTCTAATTTTATTTGGATCTTTCCATCTAGTAAAAAATCCATTTACATGAGATGCATAGGATAAGTAGCCTTTTTTTATTGAATCATAATTATAGTGCGCTGAAATTAACATTATCTCTAGCGCAAATTCTATTTTTTTATTGTAACTCTCAAAATTTTGATTTAGTATATTAAGGCTAATTTCATTTGTCTTTTTAAAAAATTCTGCCAGATATTTATCACCTAACATCCCAAAATTCCCTTGTGTCTCATTAAATATTGAATTTTTATAAATTTTATATTTAGCCCCAGAATTCTGTAAAATTTTATTTAATTGATTTTCTGTAACAATTTTGTTGTTGATATAAACATCGATAATTGGAAAATCTTTACTATATTTAAAAACATAGAAAAAACCCTTATAGTTATTTATAAACTTAACTGCTACAGGCTCTATATTTTTTATTAACATAGTCTCAGCATTACTTCCAGTTAATACAATTTTATGATACTGCTCCATTTAATCATCCCTTTCTACTCTTATACAATGATTTCAAACTACATAAAAGCATATAGCTTAAATAGGCTTCTTCTTGCGGCATGATACCAAGCCTATTGTTTGTCATATGAACATAACTTGTAACTATAAAAGCAATCTTTTGAGGGATATTTATATATGCTAAAACATCTTTATCTATTATTAATTCTCCCCGATCCCAATCATTTTCTAAATTCTGTACAGTTAAATTCAAATGATTACTCCATTTTTCTCCTAACATACCTTTATTATTATTAGAATTGAAATAGTTTACTACAATTTTGTCTATTACTTTTTTTTGCTTAATATATTTGTTAGCGAAGAATTCTTCAACGTTATTGGTATTGCTGTATACATATCTTTTCCATATTAGATAATAGCCTTCTAAAAACTTAATACTCTCTTGTAAGTTCATATTCATAGCTTTTAAATAAGATAGTATAATTTCAATAGATATGCGCAAACGATTTGTCTTTTTATTAATTTCTTGTATTAACTTCAAACACATTATACTTGAATGGTAAAAATGTTCTTCCGCAATCTCTATTCCATTTTCTCCTCCATATCGTTTATACTCTGGATTATATTCTAGATGAATAATATGATTATTCTCTCGAACACATGTTGACTCAGTACCCTCTTCAAGACTAGCTAATTTTGCTAATTGATTCTTTATCATGTTTCTATCTAATGTTGATGAAGAAGGATATGTTTTCAAGAATTTAGAAACAAAATCATTAAATTTATAATCAACTTCTTGAGATTTATTTAATGTACAATAAAGTCGCACTCTAATATGAGGTCCGCCTTCCCAATATCTTATAAAAAAAAATTTACTAATTAATTTCTTTTTTATCAATTCATCTAAAATTGGTTTGATACAATTTGTAATTAGAAAATCTTGATTTTGATGATAAAAAATATGATAAGCCTTCCATATAAAATTATTCTCGTTCATATAATCATTCCTTTATTAAAAAACCTCAACTAAAAATTCTACACATTTTTTACTATTTTTTTGATAATACACATCATCTGGATGAGGATAAACTTCTTGAATTGTTACTGTATTATTAACATCTTTAATAATCTTTCTTAAGGCATCGATATGAAAGTAATTATTAAAATTAACATATTGAGGTTTACGATGTTTAGTTTGTTTAATTTCTGCAATCCAACTTCCTAAATCTTGATTTAATAATTCATTCTCACTAAAAGCGTCCATTGTGTTTGCAACCCTTAAAAATATATCTTCCGGTAGTTGATTTTCTTTCACCCACTTATGGAAGTTAATAAAAGTTTCAAATGTATCTTTAGAAAATTCCTTTTGTATTTCCTTCGCATTAATTTTCCATGTTCTTCTATCCAAAGCTACTGATCCTAACATAATTCTAGGTAAAAGTGAAAAATTATTATTGTGTTCATTTAAGAACTTGTTCCAAAAAGAATACTCTATCCCATTTGATTCCGAAAATCCACATAAAAACTTATATAAAGATGGGGACAATGCTGGAAACAAAAATCCCAATGGAAGTAATTTAACATTCTGTCTATATTGTTTAGAATATAATTTTAGTTGGTCAGAATTAGAATCATACAATACTTCAATATCCTTTAATGCTACTTGATTAATTCCTTTACTAGGATTGCATCCTGGATAAGTAATTTCATAATTTAAAAGATTAGGATGCATATTAAGATTTAGACCTAACACTGCATTTAAATCTGTTAAAACCCCCCCATTTTGATCATATTTTTTATACTGTTCTATAAGAGAATTAATAAATCTATTATTTTCCTTGTATTCGCTATTTAAAAATAAATTACCATATCTTGAAAAGTGCTTACCTAATCCTGGCCCTATCTTATTTAAAACTAAAATTCTATTATCTTGATTATCATAGGCTATTTGAAAATAGAAAGAATAATTTTCCTTACTCTTCAATAAATCAGGGAACTTGTTAATAAATTTCTTTAACCAACTTTTATTTAAAAAGATAGTGTCTAACCCCATATTAATTTGTGTTTCTAGATAATCATAAAACTCTGTTCTCAATTTTTTTAAATAAAGATATGTATCATTTTTTCTAATTTTCTTCCATAATAAATTTTTATCATATTTATTAAACTCTCTATAGAATTCTAATAAATCTATTGCCCCCTTGTTACCATATATATCCTTAAAAATTATATTCATACTTAATTTTTCAAGGATATTATCATCAAAAAGTGGCATTAAATTCTTAATTAAATTAAAATCATCAAGATGCGTTTTCCATTGATTTTCATTTAATATAATCTTAGTATTTTTATAACTAACATCCTCGAATAATAGAGAGGTCAAATCATTAGACTCTAATTTTAAATCAAATAAACTATAAATCTTCTTTATATGTTCTTGTAAATTTTTTAAAAGTACATAACGTTTTTGGTAATTGGATTCAGAGAAAATCGCCTGAATTTTTTCTATTTCTACAAGGTGTGAGACCGATTTTTCAACTAATGAATCTTTAATCCCCAATAAGTTTTCTATCAAATCTTTCGTGTAATTGTCCGATTGTTCGGACACACCTAAGCTAAAATCTAACACTCCCATTTTCTCTAACTTAAATAAGTAATTATATAAAGCTTCAGTTTCATAATTTGTTTTTTCGGAAAGAAATGATACAACCTCAACTATATTCATTGAAGATATTCCTTCAAAATATTGAATTAACTCCTTTAAGAGCTCGCTCTTTTTTATCTTTATAAAAGCTTCACCAGTAAAAGCTTGACTAGTCCCATCTTTACCTCTTCGAAAAAACATATAATTTTCCTCTTCGTTTATCGTTTGATTTAACGAAACATAACATTTATTTTTTATAGATATTCGATTTAATAACATTCTTTCAATTTTTTTTAAATAAACCATGTTTATTCGAGTGTGACCTTTGCTTTCCTTAGTATTTATTTCAAAACTTGAATCTTCCTGACTAAAAAAACCGTAATTTAATCCTGTAAATGAACTGAAGGGAGTTGGCTTAAATATCATACGACTTAGGTAATTAATTAGAGACTGTTCAATATTCCTCATCTTTTTTGGAGGATGACTTTGATTATCTTGTAAGTATTCTAGGAGATTTTCATAAAGTTGAGTATTTGAGACTTGAATGGCTTTTATATATTCACTATTACTAAATAACTGCTTTAATTTCCCTCTTTTTTCCTGTATTTCCATTTTAAAAGTTTCTCTCATCAGATGTAGCGTGCTTTGATATTCTTGAGCTAAATTTAACCATAAATTTAATTTATCGTGGTTAAAACCTGAGATATTTTCTAGTTTATACTTTTGAACTCGATTAAACCTCATATTAAAAATATCTCTTTTAAGATTTATTAATACACGTGAAATAGATTGTTCTTTATATAAAGAAATACAATCATGTAAATCTTTCGTTAAGTCTGCTGATAAAGAATTTATTTTCCTTAAAATTCCTTCGGATAATTCTAAACATTCCAAGGTTTTAATAAACTCAATTTCTGAAATAGAGTTTATTTCTTCACCAGATATTCTACATAAAAAATGTGGTACATAGTTTATTGGTTTCATGTTATATCACCATCTTTCATAAAAAATTTATGGGAAAGGATGAGGAGTTACCTGATTGTTCTTAATTTCATTTTCATTCTTAATTTTATGTCCTAATTCCCTTGGAACACGGAATATCCTTGGTAAATTATGTATTCTTCTCATATCATGTCCAAATGTCATAGGTAACATTCCTGGAATAATAACTTTTACACAATACAAGTTGTTAAATTTTATATCTTCCGCGGTTTGATCGACTACGATGATATCTAAATTTATTTTTTTAAAATAATCAATTACATTCAATAAATCTGTATGTATATTGTTGCTATATTTTAAAGGTTCTACCTCACTTAAATCAATTTCAATCGGGCTCTTTAATAGAAAATCAAACTCTTTTTCAAGTTCTTTCAATCCAAATAATAATGAATGATCTTCCATCGTCCGTACAAGTGAATAATTCTTTGCCATTTCGTATAATTCACTTTTCCTATTTTCAAATTTACTTTTGATTGCCTCTAAGATTCCACATAACTCATGTAATGAACTTTCAATTGCTTTATTTATATCTAAATGACAACCTGCAGCACATAAAATATTCATGCCAAAAGCACCTCTATTTTTTGCAATAGCTAAAATAGTTGGTATTTTATTCTCTAAAGTCATATTATACAGATGAATATCATAATCAGTTTGATATTCAAATCTCGTTAATAATAATTGAATCGTCTGATCCTTAATAGATTCTTTTCTTATACGTTTTAATGGTAATTTAGTATACCAAGATATAAGAAAAGCATCTCTTTCCACTACTTCATAAATTCCTTGCAATGTAGCTTCCAATAAATGTCCTCCTAAAGCACATCCATTCGAGATTTCATAAACAAAACTATTTTGAACGCCATCTCTATAATTCGTACCATAATAGGCATAAGTTTCAGGGACTAATATCGCCTTATTCTTATTAAAAGAATACCCCCAGACCCATTTCATTTTTTTATCTGGATTATATTTATTAAAAGGAAATCTTTTTAATTGATACTGTTCTTCCGCGTGTAATCCTAAAACAGATGGATTGAGAGCATTTTCCATTAGCTCATTATAACTACCAAAAACGTTAGTTCTATTCCCCCTTGGTTCCATTCCGCAATATCTCTCTATTCCTTCTAATATTGCAGTTAAGTGACTATTAGCATAATTATCCGTTCTTCCAACACCAACCTCATCCTTTCCAACCTTTAAAGGAAGATTTGCTACCGAAACTGCGAAAGGACTTTCATAATCGTCCAAAAGTTTATTAAATATACCAGTTTCTACATCTAAAAAATTTTTAGATAGGGTATCTTCTAAATATTCTTTTGATAAAAAACGATTTCCTTTCTTTTCTTTAAGAGTATTATCGTTAAGTGCTGTAAAAAATTTGTGTTCTATTAATCTTTTCTCGTCATTATCCATGTGCCCACATACTTGACAATGTGGATTAGGTAAAAAATTATGACCATTGAATCTCAATGTCTTTTTGTCAATAATATACGAAAATTCCGAAACCTCATTATTTATTAGTTTAAATGCTAAAGTAATTGCTAATCCAACCATTGAAGCATTCAATAAATCTCCAGATATTTTTACATTATGTCCTTCTGATAAACATTTCTTCAATTCAAATAAATTAATACGATCCTTTTTTGTCATAAACCATCTATAATATAAACAATCTAAACAACCTTTTTGCTTAGAATTTCTAAAAGGACCTATTAAAATTTTATTAAAAAATTGTGTTATATAGATCCACGGTACATCATAGTCTTCTAACACTGCATCAAGTGACCTATACATCATAGGATTCCATTCCTTTGGAAAGATTAGTACATAACTAAACTTTTTATTCTCTAAAAAGTTTTTTAATAAATATTTCAAATCTTTTTTATTACTATCTATAAAACAAACTTTTCGATTATTTTCATTTAAAAAAAAAGAATCAAAAAATTCTCCAAAGCTTTCATCCCTGATTATAAGGACTTCCTTATTCATTTTTCAATTCACCTAACTTTCTATTAATATTGCTCCAACTATAGAAATTTCTGCTGAAATAACATTATTTTGTATACTACAGATAAAAACTTCTAATTTTTCATCTGTCAAAAACTCTCGAATGCATTCATCATCCCAATCATTAATTCTTTTAAATATTACATCTTCAATATTTATTGTATAGATACTATTTTGTAAATTATTAATAAATTGCCTAAGAGCATTTTCTAATGCTGTATTTAAATTAAATCCTATACTAACTCCCCTATAACTATTGTCACTAACTACTACCAAAAACAAACCCTCTACTAATTTCTTAAAACGCAATTCTATTTTCGCTTTTAAAATGTTAATCAGTTTACAATAGTATTGTATATTTTTATTATCTATATAATCACTTATTTTTAATGGGGAAAGCTCTTGATAATTATCAATTACATTAATTTCCCTCTTTAAAATTGCTTTTAATATTGCTTTTCTGATTGCAAGTTCTTTATCTATGTCGCATGAAATTGTTAATTTTCTTTTAAATTGTTCATCAATAGCTAAAGTGATTGTATCAAGATTCTTAAAGCTATATGATTCCTCTAAGTTAAATTCCCCATTGATTATTAGATGTTCTATGGTTTTATAATAAGTATTAAACCTCGCTTCCTGGTGGGTATCACCAAAGCTAACGACCTTAATTTTTTCACTATTCATGTCACCTAATTTATCCAATTCAACCTCCCATTGCGAGAGCGGAATTTGTTTCCTAGAACCTCTACCTATTTTATTGATATACAAACCGTTGCCTCCGCTTGATTGTTTGAAAGTTTCAATAAAATCTTGTTTTAAGTCTATTTTTTTTTTTACCTGAACAAAATTCCCTTTTAAAGTATCAGTATTTAAAATGTATGCCGCATTAATTAAATCACTTTGCAAACAATTTGTTACATACTTTATAATTTCAAAACTTAGCATACTACTTAATATAGAGTTGCTAGTAAATGTTGTATTTTCTTTAATATTATCTGCACCAATCTCTAATATATTTTCAAATTCCTTCCAATCATCTAAATTTTTTATAATAGGACTAATAATTCCTAATGATTCTTTATTACCTACAAAAATAAATATTTTATTCTGAGAAAAGTCCATACATTCCAGTAGATTTTCCCTTTCATTAACATCATTATTGCAATAAATAACAATGTCTCCCTCAAAATCAAAACGAGAGCCTCTTTTAATATTTTGTATCCCTATGTTTTCTAAGCTTTTTTGAATAGTATTAGATAACTTATTGCTACCATATAAACAAATCTTGAAATTAGAGAGTTTTTTAAATAATTCGATGCCATTATTAGTATAATAATCTATAAATGCAATTTCTTTTTCATAATTTTTATAATAATTTTCATCAATAACCCTTTCGGTATATTTTACAAAACCATTCTTCTCTAATATGGCAATTAATTTTAAAAATTTTTCTTCTTGGGTTTTGCTTAACTCACTCACTATATCTTTCAAAGGTATATTTACCATTCAAATATTTACTGATTTCACTAAAAAACGGGTAAATATTTCTACCTTTGATTGTAAAATAACCTATAGAATTCCTAAAGTATATCCCTTCAGCTGAAGGAAAAAAGAATGTGTCCTCTTTTAATTTAATAAATTGTTTTTCTTTTATTTCTAACATTTGATCATTCCTTTCTATAAAGGGAACAAACATCTCTAAAAAGAGATGTTTGTTTTTTATCAGTATGGGAGGGGGAGAACAATTAAGCTTCTTGAAAAATTAAGTTGTACAACAACTGCATGTACATACGCATGTCGTACATGACGCTCCCATAATTTCAAGCGCTTCGTTTTCTGGCATAGCATCAACATCAACCATTTCAATTGCATCAAAATCTTCAATTTCAAGTGTATTTAATGCTTTTTTAATTTCACTCATGCTTTCCACCCCCTTTTAATCTAAGTATGTACTCTTATATTAAAATCAAGTTGTACAACAACTGCATGTACATACGCATGTCGTACATGACGCTCCCATAATTTCAAGCGCTTCGTTTTCTGGCATAGCATCAACATCAACCATTTCAATTGCATCAAAATCTTCAATTTCAAGTGTATTTAATGCTTTTTTAATTTCACTCATGCTTTCCACCCCCTTTTAATCTAAGTATGTACTCTTATATTAAAATCAAGTTGTACAACAACTGCATGTACATACGCATGTCGTACATGACGCTCCCATAATTTCAAGCGCTTCGTTTTCTGGCATAGCATCAACATCAACCATTTCAATTGCATCAAAATCTTCAATTTCAAGCGTATTTAATGCTTTTTTAATTTCACTCATGCTTTCCACCCCCTTTTAATCTAAGTATGTACTCTTATATTAAAATCAAGTTGTACAACAACTGCATGTACATACGCATGTCGTACATGACGCTCCCATAATTTCAAGCGCTTCGTTTTCTGGCATAGCATCAACATCAACCATTTCAATTGCATCAAAATCTTCAATTTCAAGCGTATTTAATGCTTTTTTAATTTCACTCATACTCATCCCACCTACAAGAAATTTTTGGAAACTAACCCTCCCGAAGAAAATATTACCATAATTGAATACAAAGTCAATAACAATTTCTGAAAATTCTTTTTAAGAGAAAATAAAGACAAATCAAATTATCACTTTTTTCCAAAAGTGTGATATATTTAAATTATCTGTAATTAAATCAATTAGAGAGGAGTATACATATGCTTACTGAAAAACAAGTAAACTTTTTTAAAAAAAATGGTTATCTAATTTTAGAAGATTTTTTTTCTTTACATGAACTAAAACAAATGAAATTAACATTTCAACATAAGATAAAAAATCAAAAGAACTCAAAAGGATTCTATTCAGGCATCTTAACTCAACACCTTAATCTTTGGAATAAGGATTCTTTTTTTAAGAACCTTGTATTTAACAAAAGAATTTCGAGAATTGCAAAAGAACTGTTGGAGACTAAGAATATACGGATTTTACAAGATCATGCCTTAATTAAAAAAAGCATAGTAGGTAAAGCTACTCCTTGGCATCAGGATTTCTCTTATTTTCCAATTAATGAACCTGAAGCATTAACTGTTTGGATTCCGTTTCAAGATGTCTATGAAAAAAATGGATGTATGAGCTATCTTCCTACTTCAAATACATTAGGAAGATTAACTAAAGTTCATATGTATAATATCGATAAACCTTTAGAAGATATAAACATTTCTCCTGCGATAGCTAAACTAAAAGCTGGGAGTATAGTTATTCATCATTCTTTAACTTTGCATTATGCATACTCTAACATAAGTGATAATGATCGGTTGGCCTATGCAATTGTCTATATGAAAGATGAAGTAACTTATAATGGAAACAGACATCCACTGATAGATAAAAATTTATTTGCCAAAAATCAAAAATTAGAAGGGACCAACTTCCCTATTATCGAGGAGAGTGTAACGTTAACATGATAAAAGAACTTGATCACGTAATGATAAAAGTCCAAAATCTAGAAGAAAGTATTACTTTTTATTCAGAGCAGTTACGACTGCAAATAATCTGGGAGTATGATAATTATGTAGGATTTCATAACGGTATAGTTATTCATGATTCGAAAAACAGTGAAAATTTAACTAGCTTTTTCAAAGTAGATTCTGTAGAAGAAACAGTCAAAATATTAAAAGAGAGCAATGTTAAAATTATTTTAGAGCCCACTCCTATTCCGACTGGATATACAGCAGCCTTTCAAGACATCAGTAATAACATTATTCATATTGTAGATAATATTAATCTTTCTTGAATAAACGAAACAATCTATAAATCATACAATTATTTCTCTATTAAATAGATACGTAATAAAACGTTTTATGGTCTTTACCTTTACTTAAAACTTTATTAAAAAAAGACCATAAAATGTTTTAAAGTTATTTTAAATCATAAATTTAACTACTTATCATTTGCTTCCTTTAATTTATCAAAGCGATATGCCTTCACAAACACCGTTAGTTAAGTTATCACAGATGTTTGCTTGGGGCACACCTAGATTCAATATTGGAATAACTCTAACTACAACTTTATTTACACTTCTTTTAGTTGTAAATACGATTACTGCTAAAAGAAGTGTAAATAAAGTTTATCCGTTATCTAAAGAAAATGAAAAACAAACACTGAACTGTGACATATGGGACAGAGGTATATCATATATTATCTCATCGCTGTTTTCTACAATTGAAACTGTACCGCTATCTACATCAACAGGATTTATTTAACTAATAAGACAAAGAAAAGGTGTTCCTTATTGTCAGCCATATAATTGAGTAATTTCTTTTATTACCTTAATGTTTCTTCATAATTCTAGGAATACGTTTCAAATTGTAGACACCCTGAAATTGCCCTGCCAATTTCAGGGTGATTTGACGAACCCCTTTTCTTCGATTTTTAAATTGAGATACCTCTAATATGAATCCTTTCCCTATTTCATCCTGATTTTCTCTTTCGCTTTCCTTGCGAGGAAACGAAAAAATAATTATAATATCCCGAACGTGAAACCACAGGGATTCCACACAAATATCTCACCATGTTTTTGAGGTTGTATTTTTCAATAATAGAACGAATTAACACATATTTTTGGTTAGGTGGGTAACGTTATTTCTTTCCCATCCTCCCTTCCATAAGTTTAATCTTTTTTAACAGTTCATTTTCAACTTTTAATACGTTTCGTTCCGCTTCTAAACATGCATATTTTCTTTTAATTTAAGTTCTCTCTAACTTTCCTTCCCAACTTTTCTTTACGTGTATCTCTTAGGTCAAATGCACCATTTTTCTTATAGGAAGTACGCCATCTATTTCCTGATGATACAATGCGTTGTATGCCAATGATTTCTACATCCAATCCGCATTCTTCAAAAATAATACGAGATGGTTTTCCTCTTTCTTTTTCTTCAATAAAAATATGCTTGAATTCATCAGTGTATAGGTAATCCTTTTCGGACTGACCGATTTTCAGTATCGATTTTTTGATAGTATTTGAACTTTTTTAAGTGTCTTAATGACAGTATTTATACGATAATCACCATAATGTAAAACATCTGCAAGAGCCTCTTCTAATTGCTGATGCGAAGATGTGTGAAGAGTCCATAGCATCCATCGCCGCTTATACGATACATTTCAGTAATTACGTCCGTTTTTTCAAAAAAGTTTTGAATTTGATTATGATAGTGTGGTGCATGTAAAAATAGTGTAACAAAGGTCATAATAGAACCTTCTAGCTTCGCCCTATCGATATTTATCGTATATTTTTGAATAACACCTGCTTCTTCTAATTTATTAATTCGTTTCCCAACAGCCTGGCCAGTCAAATGTACTATCTCCCCAATTTCCTTCGAGTTCATTCTAGCATTTTCTTGTAGTAATTGTATAATCTTAAAATCTGTTGAATCAAACATGGACATCCCCTTCCTATATGAAACGAATTCTATAAAATCTTCATTTCCCCTACAGTTTTTCTCAAAAGTTTTGCACTACAATCGATTAGCTCTATTAGCAATTACATTATTATTAGCGGCTTTCCTTCTTCTTTACAGTGTATTTTTTGGATTACTCGTAGGCACTACAGCAAGCTAGCGATTTTTTATAAATATGAACAAATTTTAGGAATTAGTTTATCTTTTTTTAATGTTTTATTTAGAGGCAGTTTATAGTCAGGTATTAACATAAGAAACGTAGCAACTAAGTTCATATATGACGAACTGCTACCATAATCGCTAACCGTACTACTTGAAATCATAAAATAAGGAGACGATAAAACATGAACAAAAAAGCAAAAGCACTATCATCCGTACTGCTCGGATTCACATTAGCATTAACAGGGTGTGCTGGTACTAAAGCTGAAGAAAATCATGGGAAACAAAAACAAGAACAAGTTGCTAAAGAAACAAAAAAGGAAAATAAATTAACTAAAGGGCAAAAAATGGCTAATATTCTTAGCGAGACAAATTGGCAAGGTACACGAGTGTATGACAAAGATAAGAATGACTTAACAAAAGAGAATGCAAACTTCATTGGTCTTGCAAAATATGATGCGAAATCCGGCAGATATGAATTTTTTGATGCTAAAACAGGTGCAAGTCGTGGCGATAAAGGCACTTTCTTTGTCACAAATGATGGGAAGAAGAGAATATTGATTTCAGAATCAATGAAGTATCAAGCTGTCATTGACATGACAAAACTAAATAAAAATGTATTTACTTATAAACGAATGGGGAAAGACGCTAACGGTAAAGATGTAGAAGTTTTCGTTGAACATGTTCCATATAAAGAAAAAGAACTTTCTTTCACTGATCCGGACAAGCAGCTGAACACGACTACAGGGGATATTATTAAAAACGTTGATGGAGATAAAATTTTAGGCGGTACCCTTTGGCACGGAACAAAGGTATTAGACGAAGCTGGTAACGATGTAACACAGTTTAATTCGAATTTTATAAGTTTAGCAAAATTTGATGACAAGTCTAATAAATATGAGTTTTTCAATAGCGAAACAGGTCAAAGCCGCGGTGATTATGGCTACTTCGATGTTGTACACGAAAATAAAATAAGAGCCCATGTTTCAATTGGAAATAACAAATACGGTGCTGCTCTTGAACTTACTGAACTAAATAAGAATAAATTTACGTATAAAAGAACTGGTAAAGACCAAGCTGGTAAGGATATAACTATATTCGTTGAACATGAACCTTATAAAGGTGATATGAAACCACAATTTAGTTTTTAAATACGTTTGATTAAAGATCCTGTACTGAGTTGCAGGATCTTTCTTATTAAGCAAGAGAACGAAAAGACGAAAAACATGTAGCTTTTCGTCTTCACAATATTCCCACCTTATAGTCGATGATTTACAAAACCTAAAAACATACCGATACAAAATAAAATAAATCCAATTAGAATTAAGGGAAGAGTGAAGCCACCCCAAGCTGGTTTATTAGCAAACGCCCTTATTTTAAAATTAATCCTCGCTAAAGACATGATAACGATACCCGCTATTGATAAAATTGTAGTTACATAAGTCATCTAGAATAATACTCCTCTTCTATATTGATTTTATATCTCTGCAAACCATCTACATAAGTGTTACAGTCCACTATTCATACATGTCATCCCAATTGTAGCAATCCAGCTTTGTGCCACATCATTTGTAAAATTCATTCTTCATTCCTAAAAAAAGACAGAACCAGACGGTTCGGTCTTTTTTGTTTTATAATAATCTCTTTTATTTTTGCTATAATACCTTTTTCTTATAAATCTTACGCTAACACAGCTTTTGATTAACTTATCCTGAAATATTATGAATTTGCGTTCAACTTATCTAAAATACCTTTATCTATTTTTGCTTGATTCACTTTAGCTATTTTAGAAACAATCCCACGGCGATCTTCCCAATCAATCAAATAATATTGATTTTTTTCCAATTCATTTTGCAAGGAAATTTTCAGTTCTCTTTCTTCCCCTTTTTTATCGTACACCTTCTCATCGTAAACATGATACGTAAGAACTTCTCCATTACTCAATTTTTCGTTTTCTACTTTAGAATCAGTCGTTACTTTTACATAATATTGTTTAGTCAAATAGTATCCATTCCCTGACTTCATATAGTAGAAAGCACCTCCTACTATAGCTAATAACACAAAAATTCTCATGATCCATTTCATATGATAATACCTAACCTTTCTATTCTACTTGTAAGATTTATACCCGTTAAAATATAAATCTTCCTTACCTTAAGTATGCTTTAACCATAAAGATGGTACAATCCAGTTTCCTTACACCCACATTACATTTTTGTAATCCTATCATTTTACAAAAGTTTCTTAAGTTGGCCCAAAACAAAGGAACATAAAGTTTTATTCCTCCAATTGCCACACTTTTAGCAACACTTGTCCAAGTAATAGGAATTTCATTTCAATCCATTTTACGTGAAGAAGTAAATCAACGCCGATTAACTATATTAGGAATTACATTATTAATCAGCCCTCATCAATCGGGCTGCCCGGCAAATAGAGGAATAAAATTTGTGACTAAGTAAAAAAGCGCCCTACTTATAGGGCGCTTTTTTTATACTTAATGACTAATACTAGCTGTTGGATATAATGTTGTTCCTCCAATTGAAACTTTTATTTCATTTGTTAATGGAACGTTTTGTTCATTAATAATTGTTCTCCACCATTCCCATGCAAGACCTGTACATTCTCTTGCTACAATTTTTATATTTTTTGAGTTCGGTGGAAGAGGGATAACTGTAGAGTAATGAGCCGTTTTGTCTTTTCCGCTACCATCCCATGTTTTATGTGTTAGTACTTCGTTACCCTTTTGGTCAAATGTGAATTCATCCCAAGATACATCAAATTGAGCAACGTAAGCACCATAATGATCAAGTGTCATTTTAGCACTTGAATATTCTGTAGTTGTCGTCTCAATATAATCTGTATTGTTATGAACAGCAGCAGTTGCATTATCTTTTAAGAAAGTACTTGTATATGAAATTGGGTATGCTGGATTTTTAAGACTTAATTCAGCATTATCTTTAATAATATTTCGGATTTCATTGAAATCTTTAGTAACAACCTTGTTATGCTCTTTCGCATCTCCGCCTAATACTACAGCAGTAAAGGTACTTTCTTCAAAAATATCTTTATACTGTCCACTTGTTTCAACGCTGTTATCCTTAAGTAAGGCTTTAAAAGCAGCTTGTACATCTTTGCTCTTAGATGTTGTTTCTAATTTTACATAAATCGTTCTACCATAAGCTACATTTGAAACCATAACAGGTGGAGCCGAATTACTTACGCCTTTTCGAGTTAACTCATCAAAAGTAACGCTATTATCAAAAAGGTCGGATGGATTGTTAGGTAGTTCAGCACTTACCGTATAAAATATTTGCTTATACGCCGCTACCATCACTTTTTTCTCTCCATTTGCAACCGCATTAAAATCAATGTTTAGACTGTTATCAAGATATTTAGCGTTAACATTAAGAGCGCTTGCGATTTGCGATTTACTATAAACCATGGATTCCGTATACTGCATTCTTGCAGGCAACGTATGTGTTGTAGAATACTTTTCATTCCAAGTAGATACTAAATCGTCTACTGCTCCAGCTACATTACCATATGTCGGATTTTGGACAGTAATTGTATTTTCTTTTCTCATGCCCGGTAAGTCTATACTAATATTCAAAGGCTTTCTCTTAGCCACTAATAAACTCGGTTGATTGTCTGCAAAAGCTTTATTTGCAAGTTGTACAGCTCCTGGATACGTGCGATTCACTACAGAATCAATAATTGAAATATCGACTGGTGACGTTGTAAGTGATTTTTTCTCGCGTTCCACTACTACAAATTTACCATTTGAATTGATACTTTCTTTCGGAACAAAACTCTCTATCTTATCACCATTTACAGCTAAAACCTCTTGATTATTATATTTAAGATTTGCTATACCAGTATCAATGCCACTAGCATTTTTGGTTACATCAGTTGCATTACTTGCTTGTGTTTCTGCGAAGGAAATAGATGAATAATTAATAGTGCATAGACTAACTAATAAACATGCAAGGAACTTTCTTCTTTTAGTGTTTTTCTTAATATTCAGAAAAATCACCCCGTTCTTTTTTTAGTAAAATATGATAATGATTGATAAATGATTGCTAACTAATAAATTTACATAAATGCTTTTAAAAGTTCTTGAATTAACGGGATTACGCCACCTACAAATTTTAAAACTGCCATTGCGATTTCCATATTATTTCCTCCTTTTTATTGCTACGAAAATATGATTTATCTTTATGCCCTCATTATAGTGACCCCTTACACTTTTATCAATACACTCTGATATGCAATATTACATATAAAAAAACAAGCTGAATTCTTTTGAAAAATTATACAGAGATATTTTTTCCACTTGGTACATACTTGAAAAGGTGAAGCATTCTTTTGCATTTTATGAGTAATCACATAAAAAAAGCTGCTGCCTATAAAACACAGACAGCAACTTCAACTAGAGTGTCTTGCATAATCTACGCAAGACATTTTATAACTAATAAACTGCTATTGGCCCATAAGGACCATTAATAATTTCTATTTTTGTTTCAAAAATATCTGTCAAAAGTGTTGAGTCCATAACCTCTTCTACTGTTCCAAAAGCAGCAATTTGTCCATCTTTCATAGCACAAATTTTATCCGAGTATTTAGCTGCAAAATTTATGTCATGCATAACCGTCAAAATTGTTCTTCCAAATTCATTAGCTGCACGTCTTAAATGCTCCATCATTTGAACAGAACGAGCAACATCAAGGTTGTTCAAAGGTTCGTCCAAAAGTACATATTCCGTCTCTTGGCACAGTACCATCGCTACATATGCCCTTTGTCTTTGACCACCAGAAAGCTCATCTAAATATCTATTCTCTAAACTAGTTAAATCTAAGAAATCGATATATTTAGAAATGATAACCTCATCTTCTTTAGTCAACCTTCCCTTTGAATAAGGAAAGCGCCCAAATCCAACTAATTGTCTAACTGTAAGCCTAGTTACAAAATGATTTTCTTGTCGCAATATAGTCAAAACTTTTGCTAAGTCTTTTGATTTGGATTCAGAAACATCCATATTTGCTACCTGAATTTGGCCTTCATCCATATCTAAAAGTCTGCCAATCATCAAAAGTGTCGTTGACTTTCCAGCACCATTTGGTCCAATTAAAGAAGTAAAGCCTGCTTTTGGTATTTCAATATCCAAAGGTCCTATTTTTACCTTATCAGTATAGAACTTTTTAACATTATCAATTTTTATCATAAAGCCCTCTTCCTTAAAACTATAGTTAAGAATATGATTCCACCAAATAATTCAATAATAACTGAAACTACACCTTGAGCATGGAATACATGATACATTAAAAAGTATGCGCTCGTCATTATTAAAAATCCTATAGCAAAAGCCATCGGAAAAATATATCTATGATCATAAGTTGACGCTGCCTGATAACTCAAAGTTGCCACTAAAAAGCCGTAGAAAGTAAGTGGCCCAATTAGAGCTGTTGAAATGGACATTAAAATAGCTACTAATACAAGCGTATAAATTACACTAGGTTGGTATTTAACTCCAAAAGAAGTAGCAACATCCTTTCCTAGTGACAAAACATTCAAATTCTTAGAATGAGCAAAAATTAATACTGCTACAATTATGATCATAGGAATTACAATAGGAAAATATGCAGGATCTGCATGATTAACAGAACCAAATAATCTTGCTTGTAAAATATCAAATTCTGAAGGCGCAAGTAGTTTTCTCATGAAAGTTGACACTGAATTTAGCCCGGTACCAATAATAATTCCAACTAAAAGCATAAGTTGTAAATTCCCGTATTTACCGGAAAGTAACCATCCATAAAGTATCAAACTCATGAAGACCATAACAACAACTTGGAATAAAAATGATCCAATTCCATTAAAATTTATTAACGCACTAGCACCAAAGAAGAATACTGTACTCGTTTGAATTGCTGAATAAAGTGATTCGAAACCTAAAAGCGATGGAGTAATAATTTTATTATTCGTAATAGATTGGAAAGCAACTGTCGACAAGCTATGGCAAACCGCAGCAATAATCATTGCAACAATAGCTACTATCCTTCTCTTAACGACTGGGATAAAAGAAGGTGAATCTATCGGAACTGGATTGTTATAAACTAAAAGTCCATATGAAGAAAGAAGACCTAAAGCAATCAATGTTATCAGTAAAATCCAATAACGTCTTGCTTCCTTCTTAGACCGAAAAGCGCTAGCTGATCTACTTTCATTATGAAGGCTAGAATCGATTTCGACATTTTCTTTTTTTCTATATTCTAATGTGATCATCGTAGCCTCCTTGGTTTTCTTTGGCTCAATAAAATAGTAATAAACACGACTGCTCCCACTGTTGCAAGTATTAAAGAAACAGGTAATTCAAAAGGCTGTATAATTGTTCGAGAAATGATGTCACAGGCAGTTATTGATCCCATTCCGATCACACAAACCCAAGGTAAATTACTCCTAAGATCATCACCTCTAAACATTGAAACGATATTTGGCACAATTAATCCTAAGAAAGGTAAGTGTCCAATAACAGCTGCAACAATTCCAACTGCAACAGAGATAAGAGCAGTCCCAAAAAGAACAATTCTATTGTAATTAACTCCAAGACTTGTTGCGACATCTTCTCCTAGTCCAGCTAAAGTCAATCTATTAGCATACATAAAAATAAGAAAAGTAATGATAACAATCAGCCATAAATATTCATATCTTCCCACCTGAATGTTAGCAAATGAACCTACAAACCAAGTTTCAATACTTTGCGTCTTTTGAAAAAGGAGTCCTAAAAAAGTAGACACTGCAGAAATTACTGCTCCAAGCATCAATCCAATAATCGGAACAATTAAAGACGAACGAAGCTTAACTCTTCTTAAAAATAGAAAGAAAATCATAGTTCCTATAAAAGAAAAAATGATTGCACCAGTCATTCTTTGAACTAAAGTCGGGGCAGGAAATAATAAATACACAAAAAGCAGGCCTAAGCCTGACCATTCAATAGTCCCCGTTGTAGTAGGTTCAACAAAGCGATTCTGTGTAATGAGTTGCATGACGAGCCCTGCCATCGCCATCGCAGCTCCAGTAAGCATTAATGCAGCTGTTCTCGGAACACGAGTTATGAAAAACATCTCTGTCCCGTCCTCTTGTCCACGTATATCATAAACTCCAGTAAACAGTGATATAATCCCTAAAATTATAACAACTATAACTGCTATTATAAAAGGTTTTGTCCATATTTTATTTTGATTATAAAACTGGGGTTGAGAAATATTCTCAACCCTAGAAATCATATTTTTTGACACTGTTTCGTACCCCTTTACACTACTTAGCTAAAGTTTTTGCCATATTTCCAAATAACTCTATATAAGTTTGAATTGATTCATTCGTGTAAGTATCTTCTGGTGCATAAATAACTTGTTTTTTAGAAACAGCAGTTGTGTTTTGAAGAGCAGGTGATTTAGAAATAACATCCTTAGCAGGTGTTGACTTAGCTGCATCAGATGTTGCAGCATCACGATCTAATACGAAAATCCAATCAGGATTTGTTTGTGCAATAGCTTCAACAGAAACGTCATCACCTTTATGACCTGCAGTAGAATTTGAAACTTCTAACGCTGGAGTCCAACCGAAAATTTCATACATTGGTCCCCAAACACGACCAGAATGTGGCGCAGCAAAACCAATATTACCACCAGTAACGATAACACTCATAACTTTATCTTTTCCGTTATAAGCAGATTTTGCTTTTTCAATAGATTTATCAAAATCAGCTACTAATTGTTTAGCTTCTTTATCTTTATTAAAGATTTTTCCTAAAGTAACTGTAGAATCTTTAAGTCCTTTTACTAAGTTTTCGCCAGGCTTAGTAGCTTTCTCAGAAACATCAAAATTAAGATCAATAACTGCTGCATTTGGTACTAATTTTTTGATTTCTTCGTAATGGTCAGCAAATCTTTGACCAACAATTACAAGTTCAGGATTTGCCGCTGCAATAATTTCTAGATTTGGTTCACGGTGATTCCCAATATTTTGAACTTTTTCATCCTTTTTATATGCTGAATCAGCAGGCATGATATCCTTTGGAGCAGCCGCTAATTTAATTCCCCAATCAGATAAAGTTTCAAACGTTCTGTTATCCAAAGCAACTACATTCTTTGGGTTTACAGGGACTTTAACAGTTCCATGAGCATCAGTGATTTCAACCGTTTTTGGCTTATCACTACCATTATCTTTATTATTAGCCTTCGAAGTTTCTTTACTTGAATCTGAGCAAGCTACTAACATTAAAGTGAAAACTGCTAGAATACTCACTAATTTTAAAAGCATAGATTTTTTCATATGTATACTCCTTATAGTTTGATTTATTTCGAAAATGATGACATCCATAGATTGAATTAGAAGGTAACTTTTATTCAATTGAATCGCTATTGATAATCATTTTCATTTGAACATCCTGTTAATTAGTATAGTCATTAATTCTGTGAAAATCTTGTGAATGGTGTGAATTCATAAAATCAGGCATAGAAAGTAATATGTGAAGTCGGGTGTATTGATTAACCTTTATTCTTCAGAGCGTGTCGATTTTTTTCGAGTAGAAACTTTCAGTAGATCTGGTCTCAACTCGTCCCCTCCACACTACCCAAAAGATGCTCATTAATAGCTAATGTTTTCATAATCCATTGCCTGATAGAAATATTCTTTTTACAGTTTTCATCTATTAATATTTCTCAGAAACTATTTGATTATCACATTTAACAAAAAAACGAGTAAAACTGAATGAAATAGTTTTACTCTTTTTCTATTACCTTATTTTATCATTCAATCATTGAATAGCCTCTGCCGTGTATCGTTTGAATATATCTCTCTTTCTTCTCGCACTTTAACTTTTTTCTTACATACCCAATATATAAGTCTACTACATTTGGATTTACTACTATATTATATCCCCATACTTGATTCAAAAGCATTTCACGGCTCAATATTGTGTTTTTATTCTTGATTAAAAATACAAGTAAATCGTACTCCCGCTTAGTAAGCGAGAGGTTTTTGCCACCTTTTTTCACAATATTGCTAGATGCATCAACAAAGAGATCTTTAAACTGAAAAAAGTTTATCTCCTTTTGCTGGTTACAATCACTTCTCCTTAAAATTGCTTGAACTCTTGCTACTAATTCTTCTTTCGCAAATGGTTTTCTTATATAATCATCTGCTCCTGCTTGTAACCCTGCTACGCAATCCTTACTAGAAATATTGTCAGTCACAATAATGATCGGTGTCGTTTTAACAAGTCGTATTTGTCTGCAAATTTCTGGTCCAGATATACTTAATGAATCCCAATCCAATATGATAATATCCCAATCTTGTTCATATATTATATTTAAACCTTCGTTTTCATTGTGAAGTTTTAAAATGAAGTAACCTTCTTGCGTTAAACCGCTTACGATTTTCTTTGCTGAAGACCGTTCATTTTTAATCACCAACACCTGCTTCACCGATGGTTCACCTCTACTTCAATATAAATTATTTAGATAAAAAAATTATCCCGAAAAAATAATTTAAGATTTATAAATTTAAAACCCCTAAATAATCCATTAAAACAGTTTATTAGGAGAACTCTATATAATCTTACAATAGGTATGGATAAAAACACAAAACATATGAAGATTCGAATAAAGTGAAAAAATAATAAGAACTCAACAATTGGGCGTTTACTAGCAGCTATATTATCTACCTGCTTATCGTCAATAACCATTTCTTCATTTTCTATTTCAGGGATATCGTCCCATCAACTTCAGCATTCTATAAAACCACAAACAAAAAGAACCATAACCTTGCCAACCTGGCAAAGTTATGGTTCATATCATACATGTGACTTCAACTATAACTATAATAATAATCAATCATATGCTTTCCAGCCCTCATAGATTAAGGTTTTCAACTTAATTCAACCTTTAAACACTTCAATACAAGTCTCTACATTTCAATATTTTCAAGAGCATGTTTTAGAAATTAATACTTTATGAACGTTTATGGATGATTTATATTCTTGATGAAACTATATGATTTATTAAAAATAGACAATATTCCCTTATTGATTCAACATACCTAGATACTAATACATGTTTATCTTCCCTGAGTCTTCTCAGTATATATGATACATCCGCTTGTTAAACAATTTTTCATATAGTAGTCTATTACTTCGTCGAAATTGGTATAATTCCCTAGAAAAAAACCACATATCTTTTAGACCAGGATCCTCTCCTGTATCCTTAAAAAAACGATAAATCCCCCTCTCTTCAAGACATTTTTTCATAATTCTCCTTCGTTCAATCCCAAAGATTTCTTTAATAACTTCGACATTCTTTTCACTTAATTCATTAATCTTTAAATGACCTTTATGAAAGCAATCAATAAAATTCCTTTCTATTTTATTTAGGGATAATAATAACAACATTTGTTCAACTATACTTTCTTGAGCATATATTTCATCTCCCAAAAGAGTTTCAACACTGATTGGCATCATATCACTTAGTTTAAAGTTACAATGATGACAGTAATCTATCCTAAGTTTCGGCGATAATACGGGATTTTCCCTATGACATTCTGGGCATCTAGTTTCTAAAATACATTTATGTATATGACAAACTCTCACAAAACTTAAATTCCATAATAATCTATCATATGCTCCTGTTAAACTAACTTGATCATCCCGAAAACACATAGGACATCAAGCCTTATGTGTTTTTACATTTTTACCATATATATCTCTAGAAGCAAGGAATAGTGAAAGGGAATCAACATTTTGTTTGGTTAATTGATTTAATGCATATGTTATTTTTGAATTAAATGAGCCATGCACCCTATTAATACGATGTGAAGTATTTCCAGAGAAAGGGATTAACTTACTTACTAAACCTTGTTTATAAAAATACAAAAAAAGAGAATTTACACTAATTCTATGCACCTTACATAAACGTGTAATAAAACTAGTTAAACTCTCAACTTCACCTGCCCCTACACCTATGGGATTAAGGTTATAGAAGGCGCTTCTATTTTTAAAATATTCATGTTTTATTAATATGTCCTCCATAACTTAATTTATCTTCCAACAATATCCCTTTTCGGTTTTCGCTCTCCCACTTTTTCTTTTCCCCTTCGCCTTTCTTTCCTCTCAATCTCTGGATTATTATTAATCACTTCTTCTTTTTCCCCAAGTAATAACCTCATCACATCGTCCCCACTCCTATTTGTAAATTTCACACTCGCCTCTCCATTAATTGCCTCATCAGCTAACTTATAAGCTTGATTCGGAGACAATGCAAACTCTTTAAAATCATCAATTTTTAATTCCTCCATATGAGGATTCTCAAGTAATTTATACTCTAGCGTTGTTGAAATTAGATCTTTTAAGATACCTATACACCCTACACTAACTTGATAAAAGTACTCCCAATGCTCCTTTAAGTTAGGTTCTATTGATATTGGAATATGTTTTTGCAAATTCCAAAGGGTTTTAATAAACATCTCTTTTTCTTCTCGTTTCCTAATATCATATCTTCTAAAATGTATATCTAATCCACGTCTTGATAATTGTCCCTGTGAATCCCGGAAATCTAAAATCTCATATGTTCCAAATAAAACATGTGGAGTACTCGTTGTAGAAGCCAAAGATTTTATCATATTCATTTGATTATTTGAGGATTTTGCTGATGAATTAAATGTAATATGTTGAGCTTCATCTATAAAGAAAGCAAGAGTTTTTCTATACTTAAGTGCATTTTCTAGTGAACTCCTTAAATTACGGTTTACATCCTTTTTATTAACTTCCATAGAGAAGTCTACATCTTTTTTATGATTAACCAAAGGCTCTTTCAAAGCCAGTAAACATCTAATATAATGATCTCTCCAATCATAATAACCCTTATCCGGTGCTCTTGCTTCTATTCCTGTTATTGGAATAAATCCTGGGTTATTTTTTATCTTCTCCATTAAATCATTAATAATTTTCTCGGCTACTTTTCTAATCAAAGTAGACTTTCCTACACCACTTGGACCATAAACCAAAAAAATACTTTTAGTTGAAGGGTTTATTATTCTTTTGAGTAAAGTTTTATACGCTACCATAAAGAATGGATGTGCAACTGTAAAATCGTTAAAATAATTAATACGCTCAATTGATGATTTTCCAAGTAAATCCGATGAAAATTCTCTACTCATTAAGTCACAACCCTTCATACGATTCGAATTCAATTTTTAAAGTATCAATGTCATTCTTATATCTCTGACAAGACTCTTCCCCTTGATTATTTACAATTAGCCTAATATTCTCCTTTTCAGTCATCTCTCCTATTTTTGGTTTGTGTTCAAATTCCTCTAAATTAACTTTTCCACCTTCTACAACGTAAAGGTTTCTCATTGCTCTATCTTTAAGCCGTTGTGCTAACAGTAATTCTTCGCTCTCAATTGAATTTAAAAAATCTGATAACATCTTAATAGTCACGCTTTGTTTCTTTTCACTTAACATTGCTCTTCTTTTTAATTCTTCAAAAGCAATATTAACTTCTTTTTCCGAACGATTTTTGAAAAGATTAAATTTTTCTGACTGCAACTCGACCCACTTATTATTAATAAATGCATAAGCAATACCCATGTTAAATGGGTCGTATCTAACAAAAACTTGCCTATTCTCGATTAATCCATTTCTAAAAACAGAAGCCCAATAATAAATTCTATTTATCTTTACACCGTAACCTGGCATTACCTTAGCCTCACCTTTTTTTGTTGTCGGTAAAGTTAAGATTTTAAAAGTTTCATCATATATTACTCTTGTCACTTCTCTTGCACCACTAGTTTTAATACTGTGCTCATACATATCATGTGGAGATATACCTAATCCTGTATGCTCGGTCTGATCATAAATCTCATATGCCCACTTATTCAATAGCCTCACAAAATCTTCTAGAATCCAAATTGAATTGTTTTTAGGATTTATTTCTTTAACAACTTGTCTCACATTTTTCATAATTTGTGTATTTCCTGTCAAATTGTTAATAAACATTTCATTCGTTGTTCCAAATAACCTTTCGACAACATTTCCAAATCTCGCTTTTGCCCCGGGTCTTCTAAATTTCACACAACGATTTCTAGTAAGAAGCGTTTCAAAATATACACTTTCAAATTCTTTACCACCATCCACAACGATAGCACTTGGAAACCTAGAATATCTCTTAACACACTCTCTTAAAACCATCATACAACTACGGTAGCTAGGCGGATCATATGAAATATATATTGCTAATAATCGTCTAGAAAATGCATCTACTAAAAATGTTGCCCAAGGTCGTCCAAGGTTTTTACCTGTTACTGAGCATCTTAATTCTATATCTAGTTCAGTATGATCTAAATGACAGATTTCAAAGATTCTATCTCCATGTCTTGGAGTCTCTGATCTTAATTCATAAATAAACTCACCAATGGCATAAGCTGCTTTAGGACCTTTTCTCTTCTTAACTCGATCATAACACGGCGTTTTTTTCACATTCTTTGTAAAAGTATAATAACTTGGCGGATCATAACCATCATCTATACATGCTTGACAAAACTGCAAGTAAACCTTTTTCATATTAGCTTGCTTTATATTTTCATACTTCTCCCTGATATGGGTTTCCATTAATAATTGTACACCATCGCTAATTCTTTTATTTCTATTACCCTTTTTATACTCTTGAGATAATAAGCCAACGTAACCGTATCCATATTTTTTCTCTGCTTCTCTGTATTTCCTCATCCAATTCTGTATAGTTCTTTCTGTTACAGGTTCATTTCCTTTATACCCCTCACCATTAAGATACGGCTGAAGAAGAACAAATTTTTCATTAGCTTTTACAAGTTCTAATGGACTCGCTTTTTTAATAATTTCTAATTCTTCATCATTGCAATCCTTCTTTGATATCCCCTTAATTTTCCCCTCTTTTAATAAATATTCAAATGTAGCTACTGGTACATCTATCGTTTCCTTCTCATCATTTATTAAAATTATTGAGGTATTACCCACATTTAAAATAATCCAAGTGACACCATCCCAGATAACTTTTTCACCCGAATTAATCTTGAAAAATACATTTATTTTAGAACTAGGTGTCGATGTGGATAAAATAATATTGCTTAAAGCTTTTTTATACTCTTGGCTTATATATAATCTTGCAGAAAATTCCGGTATAGATTCATTTTCTATATCCATATAAAAATTACCTAATATAAATGAAATATATAAATTATCCACCTGCAAATTAACACTTTTCTCTAGTAATTCTCTAATCGTAATCCCAGGATTCTCACTAATCAAATTACATATATGCTCCTTATCTTCTTTATCAACGCTTAAATTTCCCTTCAATAAATAATCCTCTAGAAACTTAATATTTCGAACGTAATTCATATTTAAGTCCTTTGAAATTTTCACTCTAAAAGAAAGTCCATAATTCTCAGCATGTTTTTCAGCAGGAGGACATCTCCATATTCCATTTTCATCTAATTGATATCTTTCAGGATACTCAATAGACAACTTGATTATGTCATCTTCTGTTTTCCATTCTTCCCATCCTATCCAATCATCACTAATTACAAAGAAATCAGCAGTATAAAAGTGTGCTCTATTTTTCTCTTTAATTCTATAAGATATCTTAAAAGAAGGAGGCTGATCATAATACTCAAGAACACTTCTACTATGCTCTTTTTCAAAAATTGCTGGTAGCTCTAGGGTTTTACTTTCAAACTGAATAGATAAACCCATTTTTTTTACTAGGGTATGTACCTATAACATTTTTTCCGTTACTTCTTACACGCCGGGCTGGTTCTGAACTGCGAATTCTTTTTATATAGGTTATTGCTTTATCTTCCAATCCTCTTAATTTTAAAAAAGCCTCAATATCCTTAATCAATTCATTCGTCACCGCCTTGAAATATATATCCATGTATCCCCTATAGGCATTTCATCAAATAACTTCCCGCCCATTTCAGCCCTTATCTATCAGACGTGTTATTAAATCTTTATATTTCAAACATCAGCTCTTCTAACAAATTAATAATTAAGTTTAATATCTAACACAATTCAATGCGTTCCTTTTCTTTTAATGACTTCCATTTCTGTTGTAATATTTTCTCTCGAAGTACCCCTTCACCAAGAATTTTTTCCATTTCCCTCCTACTTGGATACTCACCTTTTCTAGTTATTAGGTAGAAAGCTTCTTCAACCTTTTTAAATTTTTCTATATCTCGTTTCTTTTTCATATCCTCTAAATGCTTATTGTAATTATCCTTAATTTTATTACATTCTTTTGGATACCTTTGAGAAAGTAGTTTGCGATCACATCCAAGATTCGCTGCTATCTTACTTATTGATAACGGAAAATTGTTCTTTATTATAAAATTTAAGTATTCCTTAATTTCCTAATGATTGTGTCTTTTCCTTTCTTTGTTATCATTTATTTTTATTCCTGAATTCTTCATTGATCTAGCTTTATAATCCACTCTTTCGTTATTTAAAAATTCAGTAATATTTATACCTAAAAATGCACAAATCCTTAATAAAGATTTTATCTCCGGTAAACTCTTACCACTACGCCATGTGATTAATGTTGACAAAGGGATATTTAATTCCGTTGCCATTCTAGAGCCTTCACCTTCAAAACATTCGTTAATATAGTGAATAATTGCATTATTCATATGAAGATTATCTTTTTCTGCTCTATAAATATTACTCTGAGATACAAGTTCTTCTATTATGCCGACAAAAACATAATTTTCATCTACTGGCAGAAGATCATAATCTTTTTTTACCAATCCTAACCATTTCTCACAAATAGAACAATAACCAGGTATAGACTTCCTCGTTAAAATTGAATTGGTTTTATTACAAAAAGGACATCTAGATGATAAATAACAATTGTGTTTGGTACAAAAATTCACCAATTCAAAATTCCAAATCAAGCGTTCATATGTTGTCCCTTGATTTGAAAGATCCTCCTCATAACAAGAAGGGCACCAAGCTCTTTGTTTTTTTAACAATCCTCTGACAGGTAAAACATGTGACCAATTCAATAATGTTGTGACCTTTAAATCCTTTCTACATGTTAATTTTTCAAGAGTAGTTATAAAATCCTGCGCAAGATTACTTACACCATTCAATCCATTTGAAGATTTATAAATACCTTCTCCGCCTTTTGTAGCCTGATTAACTAGATACAGTTTATTCAGCATGGGTGTTATTATTTTCGCTATCAAATCACCCGTACTTATTGAATGTTGAGTGGCCAAACGTGAAATATATCCGCTAAAGGATTCAACATATGATGTACCTACTCCAATAGGTTTTGTATTATATAAGCTACTCCTCACGAAATTTTCATATATGTCATCAAACATAAAAAAATTCCTCCCGTATTTAAGTTAAAATCTATCTTTAACAATAACTAGTCTTTTAATACGAATTTTCATATAAAAAACTAAAAAGAACACACTCTGATAAACTTCTATCAAAGTATGCTCTCAATAAGTGCAATTTAATAAACCCTTATCTACTTTTAATTTATCAGATATTCTTTTTAGATCTATCTCTAAAAATAGAAAAATTAACTCTTATAAACAGATGATCCTTGTTACTCTAACAAATCCACTGTAATTGTCCTCGACAATTGCAGCTCAAAATACTCACAACCCAAATTACCTCAATTCCATTTTGCTATTCTATAATTTCCTTAATTAGCTTATTATTTACTTTATTTAAAGCCAATCGTAAATCTTGTGCTTTAATATTCCCTTTTACCGGAGAAGCTAAAATTACTTGAAAGCATTTAGGATATTCTACTTGTATTTGATACAATTCTTCAATAAAGTGATTAAAAGTATCAAAGTCTAAATTTTGTTGCCTTGGTTCATCAAACATTAAAATAAACGGATGATTCGTTGAATCTTTATACAATATACTTGTTTTTAGCAACGCTAAATAATAAGACAATATTATCCTAATCAATCCACTACTTGAAGTAATATTATATAGATTTACCCCATCAATTTTGGGATAGTAATCTTCTCTATCTATTTTGATTTGTTCATATATCCTATTTATAATAGGGATATTCTTTTTTCCCTTTTCTATAATTGATTTATCTAGATTATCAATTTTATTATTGTCAAAACCATCTTTTAAAAAATCTAGCTTAAATAGAATAGTTTTAAATTCTTCTTCGAAAGTTTCAAGTTTTTTATTATCCAGATCTTCATTAGCTTTGGCGTCCTTAATCTGCTTTTGTAGAGCTTTAATTTTAGAAACTATTTTATCTTTCTCTAATATAAGATTTTCGTATTTTTTTAGAACTTCTTTATCTTTCTCTAGCCCTTTAATGCCATTTTCTATTCTTCCTACTTCCCTCGAAAAATAATTATACTGTTCTATACTTTGTGGTTTTAATTGATTTTCATAACCATCCATTGTTAGTCTTAGCTCTTTTAACTCCAACCTCACTAAAAATAATTTGTTCATTAGCTAAAAAAAACAAATAGATTTCTTTCGAGATCCTATCTTATGCTGTAAGCCCAAATAATTTATATATAAATTATTTCTGATTTTGGACAGACCTCTCCCATAAGAAAACTTGCTTTTTTTGAAGCATATGCATCACTTCTATGCCACTCAATATCTTTTTGGCAGTTTGAAACGATTTCAACCCTAGCATAGAACGAACTCGCTTCTTTATAAAGCGATGGTCTTGCTCAATGATATTATTTAGGTACTTGTGTTGTCTTATTTGCTTGCCAAAAGGCATGCTTTTTTCTTCTTTTAATTCTTGAATCGCTATAGGATACACTGGATTCTTAGCGACTTTGGTCACGCGGAGGAGGACACATGCGAAGAAGCCAAGGCTTTTTTGAAAAGCACTTGGCTGATTGGGTATTCCTATTTTTGCTAAGATAAAAATCAATGGTTTTTCCTTCGGAGTCCACTGCACGATATAGATACATCCATTGACCTTTTACTTTGATATACGTTTCACCGACTCTCCAGGAATCACAAGGTCTTACCTTTTCATCTAATTCCGTTCCATCATTTCGACTAAATCACGAAAACTCAGGTTGTACCGTAGGTACCATCTCACTGTTAATAAAATAATGTCAGGTTGATATGTTTCCACTTGAACAAATTTTTCTTTTCCATACTGATCACGCTCTTTTTAGAGTACTAGTATCAGTATGTCCAAGATTTAGAGATTCATTGCAAGTACCTTAAAGTTTTTGCACCAGAACCAAGTTACGTATTGCATTGTATAACAAACTAATATATTTTTTAGTTTCTGTAATACTGTTCGTAGGGTTTATTAAAGTAAACTCTCCCAGTGATAACAAAAAAACTGCCGATTAATCCTAAACGGATAAAAAGGCAGTTTTATATAGTTTTATGTAGCTTTATTACTTAACCTGCACTGGAAAAGCTTGAACCTGTAGCAAAACTTCCACCACATGAACCAGCTGAAGATAAAGTAGATGTTGTAGCTACGCTACCGGCTGTTGTAAAACCTGCAAATTCAGTTGCATCAACTTGTTCCTCAATATAAAGTGCTTGCGTATTATTATCAACAGATTTAACTAAATCTTTATTCATTCTCTACACTCCCTTTATTATCCTTAACCTGCTGAAGATGCTGTTGCAGTTGAACTTGCACTTGCAGCACATCCTCCAAATGTTGAAAAAGAACCGAAACAACTTGCAGAACCCCAAGTACCAGCCACTTCATTTAATTGATCATCTTGTTCTTCAATATATATGTTCTCATTTAATTCTTCCATTGCAACTTCCTCCATTCCTTTTATTAATCTTTTAAACTATCTTTCTACAAACTAACCTTGACAAGAAGCTGTAGAAACAGTATTTACTGTAGATCCCGGGCAAGACCCACTAGAAAAAGTACTGACAGACCCCAATGATGCAGCAACTTCATTTAGTTCAACTTGTTCCTCTAAATAAATAGCAGAATCTGTTGGTTTTGAATCGCTCAACTTACTCACTGATTTCACCTCCTTTCAAGTAGTTTATTAGATTTTAAATAGCCTTTTTGCAAAAAAGTACAACAATACAAATAATCCCAATAAAATAGCAAGGTATTGATACATAGGTAACCAAGGTTCATTACTTAATCCTAAGTTGTACTGTATGGTATCATTTAAAAAGAGCATTGGATTCCACACTAAATACTTGTAGTAATCCTGAGGGTCATTTCCAGCAATTGATACAAATAGATTTGTCATGGTTACTGAGAACATCAAAATCAGCATAATTGGTATTAACATACTATTTGCTGTCTTCCCGTTGCGAAATACTGATGAAACGATATAACTCAATGGATACAGGCACAATAACGTGAAATTAGAAATAATACTAATTTTCACTAATTCAATAGCCTCAATAGGAATAATGACACTGTATAAATACAATGTAATAGTTAGGAAAATATTTAAAATCACAAATACACCTAAGCCAAGGCCAATGAAATATTTAATAAATGTTAAATCAGTTTTATTTAACCATTCAAATACTTTTTCAGATCTTTTATCCGATAAATATATCGTTGCACCAGAGAATGCAAGTGAAAATATAGCCATTAACACAGAAAAGGAAATGAACTGTCCCTTAATCATATAGTCCAACGTTTCAGTATCTATAGAACTCTGTTTTGTTAACATAAAGGATATACCTAAAAAAATAAATGTTGGTAGTAGATTCCCAAATAAAACACCCACGTTTCTAAAAGTTTCAAGAAGATAGATTTTTGTAACTTGTAAAATCATCGGCTTTCCACCAACCTTTTCCCTGTAACCTTATAGAAGATATTCTCAATATCTAGAATTGAAGTGTCCGAATATTTATTTTGGAGATTTTCTATTGTATCGGATTCAAGAATGATTCCTTTATCCATTATAGAAACCGTATTGAACAAGCTTTTATATTCATTAACCTCGTGGCTAATAACCAATAGTACTTTATCATTTTCTTTCACATATTTAATTAGAAATTGATTTAGATTTTTTTTCTTCTCCAAATCTAAATCAGCAAACGGTTCATCAAGTATGATTACAGGTTTATTTAACAGTACTGCTAGAAAGATAGCTACTGACTTTTTCTCTCCGCCGGAAGCACTTTTAACAAAATTACTACCTATTTTTTCTATTTCCAACAATTCATATAACTCCCAATCGAAGTAATAATCTTTGGTAATTTTTTTAAAAAACTCTATTAATTCTTTGATTCTTATATTAGGAAAAATATTAAAATCTTGATATTGGACAGCAACTTCCAATAATAATGTTTGTTTATCTGAAAGATGCATTGTACCAGAATCCTGTTTTAATTCCCCATCAATAATTCTAACTAATGTTGTTTTTCCAGAACCATTTTTCCCTAACAACAGATGGCACTTTTTGCTTTCTAAAACTAAGTTGATACCCTGTAAAATTTGATTTCCATTAAATTCTTTCTTAATTTTGTCGATAACTAATTCCAATTTGACTCTCATACCTTTCTATAATTTATTCAACTGAAAAAGCAAAAATAGGTAACCGAGAATCGTTAAAACTCTTTAAAATTTCTACTTGATATTCAACTAGTGTAATTCCAGCAAAAATAGTCCCATTCAGATCTAATTCAGTTGCTTTTAGACTAAGTTGATGCCCCAGTAGCCCGCTTATAGCATTCATATATCGATAATTACCTAAATTGTTTTCTGTCGGAATATTATTAACTTTCCACTCAAAAAAGAACACCCCACTAGCATCATGCATTTCTGTTTGTAAATAAAGAGTTTCCCTTGAAATGGATTCTTTATCCAATTTAGTTTTTAATACCCAATTTTCATCTTCCCTGTAATATACTCCTTGAAAGTTTCGATTAATTAATTTGTTATTGTCAATAAAACAAATTTCTACATAATTTTCTATCTGTAAACCTTTGATGATAGCCTCACCATGATCGTATAATTTTTCCAGTAAATCTAGATTTAAATGACTAATATCTTTACTGAAGTATCTAAAAGATTCTCTTTTTTCTATAACATCCAAAACTGTTTTAGTTTTTAAATCTAGCTTTATTTTTGATATATCAATATTGTTACCTAGAAAATTAATGGAATTTAGATTTCTACTTCTTTCTACAAACTCCTTATACACTTAGTTCACCTCAATGATAAAATTGACTACTTCATTCGATTTTTTTATTCCTAATAAGTTTAATATTTCCCGTTCGTTGAATTGGGTAATCATTCTACAGTTTAATTCGAAATATTTTCTTATAGAAAATAACTGTGAAAGCATGACTCCAGTGTTTAAATTTGCTATTTTAAAACTAAAATTTTCGTATTTTTGTGATATTAAATCAGTATCATTTGCAATAATAAAGTATCCCTTAACATCATTTTTTTTATCTTGCATTATTATATTCTTGTAAAAATTAGATATATCCTCATCAGAAAAATCCCTAACTTGATAGTATTGACTATCAAAATTATTGTAGAAATAAATTCCCAAACCATCAAATGAGTTTACTTCTAAATTTATATAAAATAGAAGATTGGAATTTATATTTCCTCCACTTGGAGTATAACGTTTAAATTTTAATTTGTGATTTTTGTAAGCCATTGTGTATTTGAAAATACCGTCAACATTTTTAGGGACAGAATTAGTACTATCTAATTTTTTCCATAAAAAAGACGCTTGATTAAATATTCCTAATTTTAGATTTTTTTCTTTAAAATGAGTCAAATGGCTTGTCTTATTAACATATTTGCTTGCTGGAAACTGGACTGCAACCTCATAATCATAGAGTGTCAACTCCTGTGATGAAGAAGTTCTTGTTCTCTTATCAATGACTTGATAATCTAGCATTCCACCAACATTTCGGTAATAGCCTTCTGTTAACAGATTATTCGATATTTTCCCTATTTCTCTTAATAATAAAATTGATATATAATCACTCAGAATATCTTCCTTAACATAGTTCTCAATCGAATTTTTTTCTGTTTTTATAAGATGATGTAAATAATTTGTAGTTGTTATTGCTTTTTTTGAAAATATAGGTCCTATCTGTCCAGAAACCCTATCAACGTACAATACATCTAATTTATCCGAAAGTTTACTCACTACGTTATCATTGAAATCGCTATCGGAAATGTAAACTATTAATTTTTTCAATTTTGGAGTTTTGACTTCCATATACTCATCTATAAACAATCTTTCAGCATTCAATCCATACTTCGATAATTTTTTTTGAATTTTATTGGTAAGCGCTTCTTCATCACATATTATGTAAACTATACTTTCTTGCAAAATTTGATAAATATCTTCTAGGTTTGTATGATTCTTAAACTTAGTCATTTTTCTTATAAAAAATCTATCTTGATTAGTTAATTCTTTATTGTCATAGGCTTGAACAAGACAACCTTTCATAAATAAAATTTCAAGTAACTTATCAATATCTTCTTTAGCAAAATCGGATTTCTCATATATCTCTTCCAAAGTAATACCTTGCTCTAATAATGGGAATAAACTGTATACTAATTTTGCTGCTAGCGTACCATTTAATTTAAAAGGACCATCTGACGGTCCATAAATTGTTACACCTTGATAATAGATGGTATGGATATTAGGAATTAACTTTGGCTGTTTTGGAAACTGGACCATAGGATCATTTATTAATAGCGACACAATCTAACACCTCATTTAATTGATTTATCATTTCATCACTACTATAATCATGGAAATCACATTTTTTACACTTTGTGTAGCCTAGTATTTGTTTATTTTTAAAAGTATAATAATCAAAGGAATAGATTGAATTTTGTCCTACGAATCCTGTTTCTTTAAATGCACTAATAAAACTCTGTGCAAAAATTGAAAATTCCACTTCTAAAACATTTTCTACTAAGCTGTAGTCTTTTTTCATAAATAATTTCTCATACATTGTAGAGTTGAAATAATACTCCTTTAACCTCGCAATAGAGCATTCGATACATATTTCACCCTTCTGATATTCTGGTTTATGAACACCAGGGATAATTACTGTATCTACATCAAAAAATATTGGAATTACATTGCAGTTAACCGCCTTTACTGAACTTAGAAATTCCTCAATGTATAAACCATCATATACTAGAAATAAAATGGACTCTTTTGGAAGGTCAGAAATTTCGAAATAATTCACTGGTCTAACTTGGAAATTTTTCTTGCGAAACTGTTGGTGCAAAGAAGATTTTGCAGTACCAATCCCCGACAAAAAATAATTCATTCATATTTCTCCTCTCAAATTTTATATTGTATTTAAAAATTTTTGATACTAAGAAAACGGCAATGGTAAAGGATTAATTAAATCCTCACTAAAATATCCATAAATCTCTTTCGCAAAAGTTTTTACTCTCTTACTGTCGTGAAAACGAGCTGAATGGACAAATGATATTGGCTGTAAAGATGGAATTGTAACTTTTACTGCTTTTAATTGATTTTCTTCACATTCTCGGTTCGATAAATTTGTCACATACACTTTGTGCCCTAAACCTTCTAATTTCTTGATAAGATACCTTAATTCTTCCCCATATGAGGAAAATTGAATTTCATTAGTAGGAATGCTACCTTTTGAAGAATTATTAAGAAATTCAAATGCGTATGCTTTTGAGGGATGCGCCATATATAGAGCACCTTCATCCACGTGATAAAAACTCATTGGATCTTGCTTCAATAAATTAGACTGTTTTTCGATTCCGTTTGCAAGGCTATAAATTACCGAAATGAGTTCTTTCTTCAATTTACTTATGGCCTCTTTTGGACAAGTATTTGAAGAAAACATAACAACATTTCTAATTGATTCAGAGAAGTGAGTTTCTGCCCTCAGGCAAAAAGTATAAACTCCGTTAATGGTCGATGCATCGTATAGAGTAGTTTTTCCCAAAAAGGGGCTACTGAAAATTTCTAAGTCATCAATAAACTCTTGTTTATCTAATTTTTTTAAAGGTCTTTTTAGTAACCAAAAGAGTGCAATTCCATCCCTTTCAATAACCTCATATATCCCATTAATAACTGCCCGGGTATAATCTTGATGGATTGCACATCCGGTAGAAATTGGGTGAGTTAATCCTTCCCCATTGTAATTGAAATGAGTATACAAATTTATATAAACTTGTGGAATATAGCATCTTGATTGATCTGTTAAATTATAAGATTCACTCCATCTTAAATATTTCTTCTCAATTCCATTGCTGCTTGTCTCACTTTGATTCATTTTTGGAAAATCAGAAAGCGGCACAGCTAAATCTCCAAGTTCTTCTTGTGATGCAATTACCTGTTGACTAACAGGTATGCTATTTGCTAATCGTTCATAAGCTTCCATTGTAGCTAAAAACATCGAATCTTCAACAGAGTCCCCTGTACCCGCACCTGTCAATTTAGATAAATGATTCTCTATTTTTCTACTCAAGTTTAAAGTGTAGTAGTGATTGATATCTGAAATATGAACAATTCCAATGTTTGTTTCTTGCAATCCCCTAGGAGGAAATACGCTACGACTTCCGATTACACAATTATTATATTTCTCCATAATCTCCCTCTTTTTCTATTAATCATCAACACATTAACAATGATCAACACATGTTAATTTGTCTAAACCAATATTGATTGTTTAATTTTCTTTACAATAAGCATTTCATCCATTAAGGTATAACCCAATTTATTTAGTGCCATATGTAAGAATTTTATACAAATACTTTCATTTACATATTTTTCTTCCAAAATGCTTAAAGGTTTTAATACTATACTCAAGTCATGACTTTGATTTTTTTCATCGTTTTTAGAAAAATTAATTTGAGTATTTAGATCCTCCCTGTTAAAACGTTTAACTGTTTTAGCCCAATAATTTATATAGGTATTAATAAATTCACTATTTAGACAATTGAAAATCTGTAAAATATTTTTTGATAATGATAATACAAAAGTAGAGGAATCAATATTTTTATTTTCAATAATAAATCTTGATAATTCTATAGAAAATTCCTCATATATACCCAATGACGAACCAAATAAATTATATTCCGGGTCATAGATTTTTTTTAATACTCTTTGCTCCTTAAACAGTTTATAAATCATTTTTTCAATCTTGCTTTGAAAGCTAGATTGAATCCTAAATCTAAAATGAAAACCAATTGGATCAATATATTGAATAAAGAAAAATTTTACATCAGGATATTCTTTAAGGATATCACTCACTTTATCTAAAAAGTAATTTCGATCCTCTGTATAAATATGATAACTGCTCCACATTGTGACTACTCCTCTATTTTCAATACCGCATATTCAACTACTTTTTGTTCCAAGTTCTCGTTAAAATTTGGGTAGATTTCTTCAATAATAACTTCTTTTTCCCCTTTTAAGATTCGTTTTAATACTTTAATTGATTCAGACGAGTACAATGATATCCATATAGGCTTACTTTTTTTGAAACTATAATTGTTTTTTCTAAGGAAAAATTCCATCGGTAGATTATTCTCTGTAAAATACGATGATAAAGCCATGAAAAAATCCCAATTACTCATATCAGTTGATTGAATAGCATCTTGAACAATAAGATTATATCGTTTTCGATTGTTTAATTCCCCTAAATTTTTCATGTCAATATTCCATGGATGAATGAGATTTAAGAGCACACCTTTGGAACCATAAAAAAGGTGAAATGGTATGGTGCCCAAATCTAGTAAATGGATAAATTCATCCTTATACACAAACCTAATTTGATTATCAGCAGATACGTGCAAACGTATATCTAAAAAGTCTTCTGGCCACTTCAATTTTTTATGAAATGATTTTCCAGTATCGACATGATTTGATATCTCTTCATCCATAACGACTTCGTATATAGGAAAATCCTCATAAAATAATTTATTGTAATAATTTTTCAAATTATCATTAATGCACTTATCAAATATTTCAGCATTTCGATGAAAAACAGCTCCGGTTCCAGCATTGATGTTATTTATTACTATATTTCCATTAACATCACTTTGATAAAAGATTAATGCACTCTTTCTCATTTGAGGCTTAATTTTTATTGTATTTTTTATCGTTAAATTACGTTCGAACATGTATTTCTCTTTAATATCCGTAATAACTGCCAATAACGATTGATCTTGATATTTCTCCTTATCTCCTAAAATCAAATTATATATATAATAAGAATTTTTGTTTTGAACAACACAATCATCAAAAATCTCCTTCATTCTCTCCGAGCTAATCGATGGAACTGAAAATTGATTTTTCTCAACATCATTATGATAATACAGGGGTAATTCCAAAAACTTTTTACATAAGCTAACGCCAAAATAGTTTGAATCATGTCTCGATAAGTATTTCAAAACTTTATTAGAAATTTGTTCATACTGAATATCATTTATACAATTTGGAAATAAAAGTTCAACCATTTGAATTCCAAAGATACTCACAATGATATCTTTAAACTTTTGGTCATCGTTTATATACAAACTATAATCAGGAACGATTACCCCATTATTTACAAGTACCTCATAGGTAAAATTGTTTTCTTCTTGAAGAGCATTTATTATATTATTAGGAGTTTTACAAATTTTAATGCGCTTTAATATGTTCAAAACTTCCTTATTGTGTAATATGTCATCTTGTTTTAATACCCAATCTACTCCATTTAGCAAAAAATTCTTTTCATAATATATACCTTCTGCATTGTTAATTTTCTTAAAGACTGGGTTAATTTTTATTCTTAAAAGATTCATTACCTCAACATCATTCATCGCTGCAGTCAATATTAAATACTTCACAACATTATTTAACTGTAAAGTTTCTTCACTATCCTTTTTATTCAAGCTATAGTAGGTTGTTTTCCCAAAATAACTTAATGGGCTGGTCTTTACAGTTGCGCGTTGTATATATCCATATCGGGCTCTATTAAGAGAATCTTTTTGAATATTCAAATCTACAAGACTTTTATAGGCTTCAGGAGTTGTAACTTTTAGAGCCTTTTTAAATTTTTCTTCCGTATAAAATGCTTCATAATAGTTTTTTTCTTTATTTTGAAACACGTTATTCATCTTTTGTTTTAAACTAGTTAATTCAATTATCAATAAGTTATACTTAGAAATTAACTCGTTAATTATTTTATCTGCACTATCATCCACAGATTCTTTTACATCTAACTTGCGTTTAATTCTTCTCTTCAGAGATTGATATATTCTTAGTAACTCTATTTCTTGAGTATCATAATATTTTTTAGTTTTCTTATTTAGTTCCGCCAATAATATTTTTTGAATATTTTGTAATTCTTGTTTTTTCACTAAATATTCTTTTACAAAAAATAAATCTTTATCCTTTAAACGATTCAAAAGAGAAGGTTTAAATAAAGCTTCCCTTTTCATACATAATAATTCATTCAAAAAAACCAACCCCTTGTTTGCATAAAGTATACATTCAAAACCATAATCACAAACATGGATAATACAATTACATAGAATGCTAACCCATATGCCAGTTTTATGATGTCTCTATATCCTTTGAGATTACTTTGCTTTTTCTTCGAGAAAATAAATTGCTTGGTATAATTAATCGCCTTAGTCCGAAAGTCCGATTTTCCGATTAAAGAAAATATTCCCAAATAAAAATCCGTCGGGAAAAAAATATTATAGTTAAATATACTCATTATTAATTGCAAATTTAAACAGATAATAAACTCTGGTTGTTGAAAGATTAAAGCTAATGAACTATATAAAATAATTAAAATCAAATCTGCAATATTTCCTGCAAAAGCTACATTTGCTCTTTTTAGATCATTTCCAGTCGGAACAATTTTCACATAAAAAATTGGGATAAAGTAATACTTTAATTTAAACGCTATTGAAAAAATTTCTATCCCCTGCATCCTTGAAATGACAACATGTAACATTTCATGGATAAACAGAATACCGCTTAAAAAAACTAGCATCGCTATCCCATATTCCTTAAAATTAAGAAGTTCAAAATCTAAATAATCTATACCATTAAATGACTGAATCAAAAGTGTTATTGCAATTGGTAATAGTCCTAAAAAAAATATTAGCTGACTTATCATTATAAACTTTGGACTTATGTTACTATTAGTTTTTAAAATTTTATTTACCCAATGTTCTTCTTTTAATTCAGTATCATCATAGAATCCAATCTTATTTAATTCCTCTATCTTTTCTTTCTTTAATGTGGCTTCAATGTCTCCCTTATATGTTAGGTAGTATCCTTTACAATTTTTCCTATCGAATAAAAAATATTTATTCTCAGTTAACACTTCTATCGAAAAATTCGGATTTATTTTCATAAAATAGCCTTTCCTTCCATAAGAAAATATTACTATTATTGACAATTTTTTTATCATATTATACAATTAATTCAATTTATAGATGAAAAACTTACAATATTCTACAATAACCTACATAATCATTACTTTTTTTACAATATATCACATTTATATAAGGTTGACAATATGAATCTTAATTCTTTAATATACTTTTGAAGGCTTTTAAAGAATTTCCACAAATTTTATCCATAGTGGGGATTCAAGGAAATAACTAATTTTATTGGCACAGATTATTTCCAGAATTAATGAATGGGGAGGAATTGTAGATGATATGCGAAAAATGTCCCAAGTGTGGGTCAACTGAGTTTACAGAAGCTACAGATTACATGCCAGTAAAACCAAGTAAAATGTCGATGAAAGGTTCAAATAAAATCTATAAATTTTGCTTAAAATGTGGAGAAGTTGATTCTATTCGCATTGAAAACGTAAGTATTTTTAAAAAATAGACTATATTCGATAATCGGTTCTGGTGCAAAAACTTCAAGATACTTGCAATGAACCTCTAAATCTTGGACATACTGATACTAGTACTCTAAAAAGGACGTGATCAGTATGGAAAAGAAAAATTTGTTCAAGTGGAAACATTATCAACCTGACATTATTTTATTAACAGTGAGATGGTACCTACGGTACAACCTAAGTTTTCGTGATTTAGTCGAAATGATGGAAGAACGTGGATTATCGATGGCTTACCCAACGATTATACGTTGGGTTCATCAATATGGGACGGAATTAGATGAAAAGGTAAGACCTCGTCTTAAGTTAACAAATGATTCCTGGAGAATCGGTGAAACGTATATCAAAGTAAAAGGTCAATGGATGTATCTATATCGTGCAGTGGACTCCGAAGGAAAAACCATTGATTTTTATCTTAGCAAAAATAGGAATACCCAATCAGCCAAGTGCTTTTCAAAAAAGCCTTGGCTTCTTCGCATGTGTCCTCCCCCGCGTGACCAAAGTCGCTAAGAATCCAGTGTATCCTATAGCGATTCAAGAATTAAAAGAAGAAAAAAGCATGCCTTTTGGCACGCAAATAAGACAACACAAGTACCTAAATAATATCATTGAGCATGACCATCGCTTTATAAAGAAGCGAGTTCGTTCTATGCTAGGGTTAAAATCGTTTCAAACTGCCAAAAAGATATTGAGTGGCATAGAAGTGATGCATATGCTTCGAAAAAAGCAAGTTTTTTTACGGGAGAGGTCTGTCCAAAATCAGAAACAATATATATATAAATTGTTTGGGCTTACAGCATAAGATAAGATCTCGAAAGAAATCTATTCGTTTTTTAAACTCTCGTTGTATTTGCACCAAAATAAGATAGAGAACTCTTATATGTTTAATATCCCAATCCCCCTTATTTTTTTGATTTTTAACAATGCTAAAAATCAAAAAAAATGCAGACACCTAGAATCTACATTTTTATATTTTAAATATAAGTTAAAAGTATTATTGATTAATTATTCTCGCGTTATCAATAATTCAAATATAAGTTTTCAATAAGTATTTTCAAGTATAAGCCTTCATCTTATGAAAACATATGATTGAAGTCACAATACAAAATAAAAAAACCACCAAATATGTATTGGTGGAGACGGTGGGAGTCGAACCCACGTCCAAAAATATCGGCACTTAAGCTTCTACGAGTGTAGTCGATATATTAGCATTTCGCGAACTCTTCGGCCTATCGACAGGCTTCCAAGTTGCTAGTCTGGTTGTTCTCTTCCTTTGTCCTCAGACGGCGAACTCCGGCGTAGTCCACTTAGTTTGAGTCCCTTACCCTACCACATGGACGATGGAGGGAGGAACCTTTAGTGCAATTAAGCAGCTAAAGAAAGATTGTTTTGTTTGCCAATTATAGGCTTTGACGTTTTAACGAGGCCGATCCCCTCGACTCGCAACCTAAGCTCGAACTATCCCTGTCGAATCCGTAACGTCCCCATGATAAAAATGGAGCATACGAAGAAAATATCGTGATAGCTACTAAGAGCTGTTTTTCAATGTGCAACAACCTTACATAAGTTATTATAACATACGCGCTCCATTTTACAAATGTAAATATCTGTATTACATCTTTTGGCGATCACGGAACGCGCGTGCAATTTCACGTTTAGCTTCTTTCTCTTTTAAATCGTGACGTTTATCGTATTGCTTCTTACCTTTTGCTAAACCAAGTGCCATCTTTGCAAATCCATTTTTCAAATAAATTCTAAGTGGAACTAATGCGTAACCTGTTTCTTTCGCAGCGCCCGCTAGTTTATCAATTTCTTTTTTATGCAGAAGTAATTTTCTCGTACGAAGTGGATCATGGTTGAAACGATTCCCTTGTTCGTACGTATTAATGTGCATATTATGAACCCATACTTCACCATTATGTACACGTGCAAACGCATCTTTCAAGTTTACGCGTCCAGCGCGAATCGACTTAATTTCCGTTCCTTGAAGGACAAGCCCTGCTTCGTATGTTTCTTCGATGAAATAATCATGAAATGCTTTTTTGTTCTGTGCAATAACCTTACCTGTACCCTTTGGCATATAACGTCCCTCCTCTATTTTTACTATTGTAACAAATGTTAATAAAAAGCGAAAGTGGCTCGCTCAGAATGTGAGATGGATGGAGCTTCTGACCTTGAGGCGCTCTTTGCCTCTCAGGAAGAAGTGAAGCCGCCGAACATTCTAGCCACTGTAGCTAGATTCCGATAAAAAGCGAAAGTGGCTCGCTCTCAAGCCACGAAGAAAAAAGAAAACGGTCCCGCTTTTCATCAAAGCGAAGCCATCCTTTTCTTACTTACGCTTTTTCTTTTTCTTCTTGAATCCTGGTACATTTTCGAAGAATGCTTTTTTCTTCTTACCGTCACCATCTTTTTTTCCTGGCTGGCTAGCAGAAGCGGATGCAGATGCAGATCCTCTTCCTTTTCCTTTACCACCACGGTCAAATTTTCTACCTGTGCCACGTTCACCGCCGCGCTCATTACTGCGCTCGCTACGTCCACCGCGTTTCTTTCTGCCTGTTCTTGGCTGCTCGATAACGACTGGACGATCTTTGAACTTACGGCGAGGTGTGCCTTTCATACCAACGATTTCAAAGTCGATTGCACGCTCGTCTTTGTTTACGTTAATAACGCGAATTGTAATTTCGTCACCGATGCGGAATACGTTTCCTGTACGTTCTCCGATCATAGCGAAATGTTGCTCGTCATAACGGTAGTAATCATCCGTTAAATAACTAACGTGTACAAGACCTTCAATTGTATTTGGAAGCTCTACGAATAAACCGAAGTTTGTTACAGAGCTAATCATACCGTCATACTCTTCACCGATCTTATCAACCATATACTCTGCTTTTTTCATCTCATCTGTTTCACGCTCTGCTTCAACAGCACGACGTTCCATATTAGAAGAATGCTCTGCAATCTCAGGTAATTTTTCACGCCATTTTGCTTGCGTTTCGTTGTCGACTTTACCGTTAATAATGTATTCACGAATTAATCTATGAACGATTGTATCTGGGTAACGACGAATTGGTGATGTGAAGTGTGTGTAGAACTCAGTTGATAAACCGAAATGTCCTAAACTATCCGCATCGTAACGAGCTTGCTTCATAGAACGAAGCATAACTGTTGAAATAACTACTTCTTCTGGCTGTCCTTGAACCATTTCAAGAATTTGTTGTAGCGCGCGAGGATGCACTTCATTCGCACGTCCTTTTACGGCATATCCGAAGTTCGTTACAAACTCGAAGAAACGCTCTAGCTTATCTTCTTTCGGATCTTCATGGACCCGGTACATGAATGGTACGTTCATCCAGTGGAAGTGCTCTGCTACTGTTTCATTCGCAACAAGCATAAATTCTTCAATTAACTTCTCTGATACAGAACGATCGCGCATGACAACGTCTGTCGGTTTTCCTTCTTCATCCACTAATACTTTCGCTTCTTTAAAGTCAAAGTCAATTGCACCACGGCGCATACGTTTTTCACGTAAAATTTGTGCCAATTGACCCATCTCTTTAAACATCGGTACGAGCGGCTCATAACGCTTAATTAACTCTTCGTCCTCATCTTCTAAAATGCTTCTTACGTCAGCATAAGTCATACGCTCTGTTGTTTTAATCACACTTTGGAAAATCTCGTGTTTAACAACATCACCTAAGTTGTTGATTTCCATTTCACAAGATAATGTCAGACGGTCTACTTTCGGATTTAATGAACAAATACCGTTAGATAGACGGTGTGGAATCATCGGAATTACACGGTCAACAAGATACACACTCGTCGCTCTTTCCGCTGCTTCTACATCAATCGGAGAACCTTCTTGAACGTAATGACTTACATCCGCAATGTGAACGCCTAGCTTGTAGTTACCGTTCTCAAGCTTCGTTACTGTAACAGCATCATCTAAATCTTTTGCGTCTGCACCGTCAATCGTTACGATCATTTGGTCACGTAGATCACGGCGATCTTTTAAATCTTCTTCTGAAATCGTTTCTGGTACACTGTTTGCATGTTCCATCACTTCTTCAGGGAACGCTAAAGGCAAGTGATGTTTATGAATGACAGATAAAATATCTACTCCTGGATCATTTTTATGACCTAGAATTTGAATAACTTCACCTTCTGCACTTAAACGATTCTCTGGATAGCTCGTAATTTTCACAACTACTTTATGACCTTCTACAGCGCCCATAGATGCACTTTTCAATACGAAAATGTCACTTGTCCAGCGCTTATTGTCAGGTATAACGAACCCAAAGTTTTTCGATTCTGTATATGTACCAACTAACTCTTTCGTTCCGCGTTCTAAAATGCGTACAATTGAACCTTCTTGACGCGAACCACTCGATTGGGAACTAAGGCGTGCTAATACTGTATCGCCATGAAGCGCACCGTTTAATTCTGTAGGCGGGATGAAAAGATCATCGTCTCCCGTTTTCTTCTCATCTGGTACAACGAATGCAAAACCACGTGCATGTCCAATTAACTTACCGCGTATTAAATTCATCTTTTCAGGAAGACCGTAACGGTTGCTACGAGTACGAATAACAAGTCCCTTCTCTTCCATCGTTACAAGTGCCTTTACGAAATCTTTAAAGCCCTCAGAACCTTCAATTCCAAATGCCTCTTCTAACTCTTGTATCGTTAGCGGTTTATACGCTTCTTCTCTCATAAATAATAACAACTTATCAATATGTTCTTGTATGATTTCTTCCAAGCAAAAATACCTCCTTTAAAACCTTATATTATTTAGTGTATCCGAAAGATAGGGGATGTATAAAGTGAAACTTCAATACTCCCCTTATGATTTTTACAGTTTTCACAAAAAATTCCTTATGAAAAAAAGAGGCAACTAGATCTTACCAATCTAGTTGCTCCAAGAAGTTATATACATCCTCATGTAGCTCGTCACGTTGTTTATCAAGTGTAATGACATGCGTAGAGTCTTCATACCATTTAATGTCTTTTAACGTAGATTCTACACCGTTATAAATAATGTTAGCACTATCTGTATTAATCATTTCGTCATGACGTGCTTGTACAACAAATGTTGGTGCATAAATCATATCCACATTGTTACGTACGTCAGCAATTAATTGTTGTAATGCTTTTAATGTATTCATCGGTGTCTTTTGGAATTCCAACATTTCTTGTTCAATTTGTTCTGGTGATTTTTGCTCACGTTTTTTATATTCGCGGGCATATGCCAATATACCTTGGTACATCGTTTCTTCGCTCTTAATATACATCGGTGCACACATTGGTACTACACCTAAAACCGGTACTGTATAACCTAATTTTAAAGAAAATACGCCGCCAAGTGACAATCCAACAACAGCAATTTTCTCAAAACCTTTATCTTTTAAAAGCTGATATGCCTCCGTTACATCTTGCCACCAATCTGTAGGCCCTGTATGAACAAGCTCTTCTGGTGGTACACCGTGCCCTTTATAAATTGGCGCATGACAAGTATAGCCCTTCTTTTCTAAGAAACGCCCTAACATACGTACATCAGCTGAGTTCCCTGTGAATCCATGTAGTAATAAAACAGCGCGGTCTCCACCCTCAAATGTAAATGGTTTCGGAGATGCTAATTTCATCATGTATTTCTCCTCTTTCTCTTCTGTAATCTAGTCGTATTCTTTCTATATCTAGTGTACCATATTTGTATTTCTATAATCTAATTAGAAACATCTTTCAAATAGCAAAAAAAAAAGAAGAACCATTAGTACCATTCACTAACGCTTCTTCTTTCAATTCTATAAATTGAAGTACGTAACACCAATTGTTAATACAAAGAACAATACAGCTAAAACAATTGTAATACGGTTTAATACCGCTTCAATTCCACGTGCCTTTTGCTTACCAAATAATTGCTCCGCACCGCCTGAAATTGCACCTGAAAGGCCTGAGCTATTACTACATTGCATAAGTACCATAACAATCATTAAAATCGATACAATAATAAGTAAAACTGATAATAACGTATGCACTTGGCGTACCTCCTACAAAGATTCAGTTATTGTAACTGTAGCATAAATTCTATAGAAAAGCGAGAGCTATATAGGCGCTCTCGCTTTTCTTCTATTACATAAACATCATCGCAAATAACGGTCCAAGTAAACATGTCAAAATTGCTGTTAATGTCATTGTTACCGATCCAATAACACCTTCATGTTCGTTATTTTTCATCGCTCTCATCACGCCCATAATATGAGAAGCACATCCAAATCCGATACCTTTACCAACTGAGTTTGTAACACGGCTCCATTTTAATAAAAGGGGTCCTGTAATCGTTCCAGTAATACCTGCGATAACAACGAAAGCTGCTGTTAAGGAAGGTACACCACCGACTTGCTCTGAAACACTCATCGCAACTGGCATTGTCACCGATTTTGGTAATGACGATAAGATTAAGCTTTTATCCGTTCCCATAAGTGAAGCAATCGCAAAATCACTAGCGATTGCAACTGTTGTACCTACTAATACCCCGCCAGCAATCGGTACAACATATTTTTGCAGAACATGACGTTGTTTATAAAGAGGAATTGCAAATGCTACAACACCGGGTCCAAGTAGCTTTGCAATCCAGCCACCACCACTTTCCATATAATGTTGATATGGTATATCAAGCACGATAAATAGGAAAGCCATTAATCCAGTTGCTACAAGCATTGGAATGGTGAATGGTGTTGGAAATAATTTATAGATTTTTTTAGATAATTGATATAATAGCACCGTAAAAAGAACCCAACCGACTCCGATTAATATTTGGCTCATCGCGACTCTCTTTCCTTCCTATTCGCAAGATATTGTCCTGTATGTCCTGCGACAATAATAATTAAAAATGTACTCGCTACAACTGTAATGAAAAGAGAAATTCCTTTACTCATAAAAAAAGCACCGTAATTCATTAGGCCAAGCGTTGGCGGAATTAATAAAAACGGCATAATAGCAACGAGTGTTTCTGCTCCTAAATCGAACCATTTCACTGGAAGAACTTTTAGGCTAAGTAAAACAAGTAAGAGGAACATCCCAATCAAACTTCCTGGAATTGGAATATTTAACATTTCTTGCACCCAAGTTCCAACCATATAAAACACGTAAAGAGCAGCAATTTGGACAAGAATCTTTGTAAATTTCATGTTCATCATCCCTCATGTTTATACGATCTTCTGTTAATATCTTTATCATAGTATAAATTGTAAAAAGCTGCAATTTATCAACTTGACAGCAAAAACAGCCTATGTTATACGCTTACAACCTTGATACGACTGCATTTCTAAACGAAAATTACGTCAAAAACCTTGACCTAATATAAAAAGTTTTTATTTTCTGAATTTAAAAGACTATTATTTCAATAAAATAATCTTTTTATTCTTAAACTTACATATATATAAAGTGAAACTTTAATCAATGAGATTCCCCTCATCCTTATTGATTATTAGCCCTCACCAAGCTGGTTTGTACGGGATAAACAAGATAGGTGGTGAACATATGCCCAAAAAAGTTCTCATTTTTTGTGATCCTGGGATTGATGATACGATGGCTCTCCTCTTAGCATTCTTTATCGATGAAATAGAAATCGTCGGTATCGTTGCTGATTACGGCAATGTTCCAAAAAAAATGGCCGTAGAAAATGCTCATTTTTTTAATAACGAAACAAAGAATAGAAATATCAAGATATTCGGTGGTTCAGAACGTCCCCTTACTGGTGCCCCACCTGCGTTTTTTACGGATGTACATGGGAAACAGGGGCTTGGGCCAATTATTCCAAAGGTGAATGTGACTAACGGAGAAATGGAGAATTTTTTTGAAGTCATTCCTCTTATTGAACAGTATAAAGATGAATTAATTATTGTGAGTTTAGGAAGACTTACCTCCCTAGCAATTTTGTTTATCATGTGCAAACAGTTAATGAAACAAATTAAATCTTACTATGTAATGGGCGGTGCCTTTTTACATCCTGGTAATGTTACCCCTATTTCCGAAGCAAACTTTTATGGCGATCCTACTGCCGCTAATATAGTCCTTCAATCCACAGCTAACATGTACATATACCCATTAAACGTCACTCAATACTCCATCATTACACCAGAAATGGCAGAGTACATTGAGGCAAAAGGAAAAGCTCCACTTGTCAAAACGTTATTTGATCATTATTACTACGGATATTATAAAGACGCCCTACCACATTTAAAGGGGAGCCCCTTCCATGACACAATACCAATACTCGCTTTACTTGATAACTCTATGTTTACCTATCACAAGTCACCTATCGTTGTCATGACAGAATCTTATGCACAGGGGGCAAGCATTGGAGAATTTCGCTCTTTAGGAGAATCTAAACCATTTATTGATTGGCCGAGTCATCAAATAGCAATTGATTTTGATTATAACCGCTTCTTCAAACATTTCATGTCACTTATGACGGGTGAACAATTTTAGCATAAAAAAACAGACCGTGATTTCTCACGGTCTGTCGTTTATTTTCTACAATTATCGTTTGATGTTATAGAAAGATTTTACACCATCGTAAACAGCTACTTCGCCTAGCTCGTCTTCGATACGTAATAATTGGTTGTACTTAGCAATACGGTCAGTACGGCTCATAGAACCAGTTTTGATTTGGCCAGCGTTAGTTGCTACTGCGATGTCAGCGATTGTAGCATCTTCAGTTTCACCAGAACGGTGAGATACAACTGCTGTGTAACCAGCACGTTTAGCCATTTCGATAGCTTCGAAAGTCTCAGTTAAAGTACCGATTTGGTTAACTTTAATTAAGATTGAGTTAGAGATACCTTTTTCGATACCTTCAGCAAGTTTTTGAGTGTTAGTTACGAATAAATCGTCACCAACTAATTGTACTTTATCACCGATACGCTCAGTTAATAATTTGTGACCATCCCAGTCGTTTTCGTCTAAACCATCTTCGATAGAGATGATTGGGAAGTCTTTGCAAAGCTCTTCATAGAAATCAACCATTTCTGCAGAAGTTAAGCCAGTACGGCCTTCGCCTGCAAGGTCATATTTACCAGTTTCTTTGTTGTAGAACTCAGAAGAAGCAACGTCCATTCCTAAGAATACGTTCTCGCCAGCTTTGTAACCAGCTTTTTCGATAGCTTCGATGATTACTTCTAGAGCTTCACGGTTAGAACCAAGGTTTGGAGCGAATCCACCTTCGTCACCTACTGCAGTGTTAAGACCTTTGTCATGTAATACAGCTTTAAGTGCATGGAATACTTCAGCACCCATACGGATTGATTCTTTGAATGTTGGAGCACCAACTGGTAAGATCATGAACTCTTGGAAGTCAACGTTGTTATCAGCGTGAGAACCACCGTTGATGATGTTCATCATTGGAGTTGGTAATTGTTTTGCATTGAATCCACCAAGGTAACGGTATAATGGAAGACCTACGAAGTCAGCTGCTGCGTGAGCTACTGCCATAGATACACCAAGGATAGCGTTAGCGCCTAGTTTACCTTTGTTTGGAGTGCCATCTAATTCGATCATAGCACGGTCAATACCAGCTTGGTCAGTTACATCGAAACCAGCGATTTCTGGAGCGATAATTTCGTTAACGTTGTTTACTGCGTTAACAACACCTTTACCAAGGTAACGAGATTTGTCACCGTCACGTAATTCTACTGCTTCGTGCTCACCAGTAGATGCACCACTTGGTACGATAGCGCGTCCGAAAGCGCCGCTTTCTGTGTAAACTTCTACTTCTACAGTTGGGTTACCACGAGAGTCAAGGACTTCGCGAGCATAAACATCAATAATTGTTGACATAATAAATTCTCTCCTTTTTATATAAGCAAATTATTTAATAATTGTTTTACCTGTCATTTCTTTCGGTTGCTCAACACCAAGAAGTGTAAGCATTGTTGGAGCGATATCACCTAAGATACCATCTTCACGTAATTCTACGTCGTTCTTAGTAACGATGAAAGGAACCGGGTTAGTTGTATGAGCTGTCATTGGCTCTCCTTCAGAAGTTAATTCTTCATCCGCATTACCATGGTCAGCAGTAATAAGTGCTACACCATCTTTTGCAAGAATCGCTTCTACAACTTTTCCTAAACATTCGTCAGTTGCTTCTACTGCTTTAATTGTTGGTTCCATCATCCCAGAATGGCCAACCATATCACAGTTCGCAAAGTTAAGAATGATAACATCATGTTTATCATTTTCGATTTCATTTACTAAAGCGTCCGTTACTTCGTAAATGCTCATTTCAGGTTTCAAGTCATACGTTGCAACCTTTGGTGAGTTAATTAAGATACGCTCTTCTCCTGGGAATTCAGCCTCACGACCACCGCTAAAGAAGAATGTAACGTGCGGATACTTTTCAGTTTCCGCGATGCGAAGTTGCTTTAATCCCGCTTGTGCAACAACTTCACCTAAAGTGTTATCAAGGTTCATTGGCTTGAATGCCACGTAACCATCTACAGTTTCACTGAAGTGTGTCATACATACGAATTCTGGAATGTGAGGTACTTTTTCACCACGATCGAACTCACGGAAGTCTTCGTTTGTAAATACACGAGCAATTTGAATTGCACGGTCTGGACGGAAGTTATAGAAGATAACTGCATCATCATCATTGATTGTTGCAACTGGCGTGTTATCTTCGTTAACAATTACAGACGGCAATACGAATTCATCATAGATACCGTTCGCATAAGAGTCTTCTACACACTCTTCTGCTGATTTATAAGTAGGGCCTTCACCATTCACCATAGCACGGTAACATTTTTCTACGCGATCCCAACGCTTGTCACGGTCCATGGAGTAATAACGACCAGAGATAGTCGCGAATTGTCCTACTCCTGTTTCTTTAATTACTTCATTTGTTGCATCGATATAGCTTTGTGCTGTTTTTGGTCCAACATCGCGGCCATCTAAGAATGCATGAATGTATACTTTCTCAACGCCTTCTTTAGCTGCTAAGCGAAGAAGAGCAAACATATGGTTCATGTGACTGTGCACACCACCGTCAGAAAGTAAACCGAATAAATGAAGTGCAGTACCTTTTTCTTTTACGCTTTTAATTGCACTTTGGAACGTTTCGTTCTTATCGAACTCACCTTCACGAATTGCAACGTTAACGCGTGTTAAGCTTTGATATACAATGCGGCCAGCACCGATATTTAAGTGACCAACCTCAGAGTTACCCATTTGACCTTCTGGAAGACCTACTGCCTCGCCACAAGCTGTAAGCGTTGTGTGAGGGAATTTGTTCCAGTAACCATCAAAATTAGGTTTCTTAGCTTGTGCTACAGCATTCCCGTAAGTTTCTTCACGAAGTCCGAAACCGTCAAGAATGATTAAAGCTGTTGGCTTTCTCATTTTACCGCCCCCAGAAGACCTAAGAACGAAGCAGGCTCTAAGCTAGCACCGCCAACTAAAGCGCCGTCGATGTCAGATTGTGCCATATACTCTTTAATGTTTTCTGGTTTTACGCTACCGCCGTATTGGATACGAACAGCTTCTGCAGCTTCTGGAGAAACAGCTTCTGCAACAACTTTACGGATGTGCGCACATACTTCGTTTGCATCTGCAGAAGAAGAAGATTTACCTGTACCGATAGCCCAGATTGGCTCATAAGCGATAACAGTTGCTTTAACTTGCTCTTCTGTTAAACCTGCAAGTGCTTTTGTCACTTGACCTGCTACTAGATCAAATGTTTTTCCGCTTTCGCGCTCTTATAAAGTCTCACCACAACATACGATTGGTGTTAAACCATGTTCAAATGCTGCGATAGTCTTTTTGTTTACTGACTCATCTGTTTCAGCAAACATTTCACGACGCTCAGAGTGGCCAAGTACTACATAGCCAACTTTTAAGTCGCTAAGTGCTACTGGGCTAATTTCGCCAGTGAATGCACCATTTTTTTCGAAGTGCATGTTTTGTGCACCTACTTGTAAGTCAGTTCCTTCAGTTGCTGCTACAAGGCGCTCTAAGAATAGAGCTGGAGAGCAAACTACTGCATCAACAGCTGAAGCTGCTGGGATTTGACCTTTAACTTCCTCTACGAAGCTAACTGCTTCTGATAGAGTTTTATTCATTTTCCAGTTACCTGCGATAATTGGTTTACGCATGCTTTGCACCGTCCTTTTTCTTTGGCTGCTACTTATTTGTCGTTAAGACAAACTACACCTGGAAGCTCTTTACCTTCCATGAATTCTAATGACGCACCGCCGCCAGTAGAAATGTGGCTCATTTTATCAGCCATACCGAATTTTTCAACAGCTGCTGCAGAGTCACCACCGCCGATAACAGAGTATGTATCTTCTGCATCTGCTAATGCTTGTCCTACTGCTTTTGTACCTTCTGCGAATGGAGTCATTTCGAATACACCCATTGGTCCATTCCATACAACAAGCTTAGAATTTTTAATTACATCTGCATAAATTTCACGTGTTTTAGGACCGATGTCCACGCCTTCCCAGTTAGAAGGGATAGAGTCGATACCAACGATTTTAGTTGTTGCAGTTTCAGAGAATTCCTCAGTGATTACAACATCAACTGGCATGTAGAAGTTTACGCCTTTTTCTTTTGCAAGTTGCATAAATTCTTTAGCTAGTTCGATCTTGTCGTCTTCACATAGAGATAGACCAATTTCATGACCTAAAGCTTTAACGAATGTGTAAGCAAGTCCACCACCGATGATTAAGTTATCTACTTTGTCTAATAGATGACGAATTACACCGATTTTATCTTTTACTTTCGCACCACCGATAATAGCTGTAAATGGACGTTCTGGGTTAGAAAGTGCTTTACCAAGTACATCTAACTCTTTTTCCATTAATAGACCAGATACTGCTGGTAGGTAGTCTGCGATACCTGCTGTAGAAGCGTGAGCACGGTGAGCTGCACCGAATGCATCGTTTACGAAGATGTCAACAAGTGCTGGAAATTCTTTCGCAAGTTCTGCATCGTTCTTTTCTTCGCCCCGCATAGAAACGTACGTTTTCAAGAACTAATACGTCGCCTTCGTTCATTGCTGCAACCATTTCTTGTGCAACTGGTCCGAATGCTTCGTCCGCTTTTTTAACGTCTTTACCAAGAAGCTCACCTAAACGTGCTGCTACTGGAGTTAAACGCATTTCTTCTACTACTTGACCTTTTGGACGGCCTAAGTGACTTGCTAAAATAACTTTCGCACCTTGCTCTACTAAATATTGAATTGTAGGAAGAGCTGCACGGATACGAGTTTCATCTGTAATTTTGCCTTCTTTCATAGGTACGTTGAAATCAACGCGGCAAAATACACGCTTACCTTTTAAATCTACGTCACGAATTGATTTTTTGTTCATTGGATTTCCCTCCGACTACTAGTTAGGATTGACAAAACCCACTCAAAAGCTTAACACATTTGCTTTTAAAACGAAAGAAGAGAGAGAGGGAACAAACCCTCTCCCTCGTTTTGTCATTGATAACTTATATAATTAAGAATTAAAGACCTTTTGAAGTCATGTAAGCTGCTAGGTCTACTACGCGGTTAGAGTAACCAGTTTCGTTATCGTACCAAGAAAGTACTTTAACCATGTTACCTTCCATTACCATTGTAGATAATGCATCGATTGTAGAAGAAGCTGTACATCCGTTATAGTCGATAGATACTAATGGCTCTTCGCTGTATCCAAGGATACCTTTTAATTCGCCTTCAGCTGCTGCTTTGAATGCTGCATTTACTTCTTCAACTGTTACTTCTTTGTCAAGTTCAACAACTAGGTCAACTAGAGAAACGTTAGCAGTTGGAACACGTACAGCGCCACCGTTTAATTTACCTTTAAGTTCTGGTAATACTAATGCTACAGCTTTAGCTGCACCAGTAGATGTTGGGATCATGTTTTCAGCTGCTGCACGAGCACGACGTAAATCTTTGTGTGGTAAGTCTAAGATTTGTTGGTCGTTAGTGTAAGAGTGAATTGTTGTCATCATTCCGCGTTTTACGCCGAATTTTTCGTTTAATACTTTAGCGAATGGAGCTAGACAGTTTGTAGTACAAGAAGCGTTAGATACTACGTTGTGGTTAGCTGCATCGTATTGTTCGTGGTTAACACCCATAACTACAGTGATATCTTCGTCAGAAGCTGGAGCTGAGATGATAACTTTCTTAACTGATCCACCTAAGTGTTTCTCAGCGTCTGATTTTTTAGTGAAACGGCCAGTAGATTCTACTACTACTTCTACTCCGTAGTCGCTCCATGGTAATTGAGCTGGGTCACGCTCAGCGATAACTTTAATTTCTTTACCGTTAACAACGATGCTGTTTTCGTTAGCAGATACTTCTGCATTTAAAGTTCCGTGAACTGTGTCATATTTTAAAAGGTGAGCTAATGTTTTAGCATCTGTTAAGTCGTTGATTGCTACTACTTCTACCTCAGAGTTGTTAAGAGCTGCGCGGAATACGTTACGTCCGGATACGTCCAAATCCATTAATACCAATTTTAGTCATTTGAATTTCCTCCTTGGGGGATTATATTAAAGGGTAAAACCCTTTGTTAACTGTTTTGCTGCACCTTCATCTGTAATTAGAATTGAAGTGTGCCCTTGTTTAATTACAGCCTGTATTGCTTTTGCCTTTGAAGAACCTCCAGCGACTGCAACAACGTGAGATACATTTTGTAAATCCTCTAGTTGCATACCAACTGTTCTTACTTTATGAACAACATTTCCTTCTTCATTAAAGTAGTAACCGAAAGCTTCGCCAACTGCTTCGCTTGCCTGAATCTTTAACCAATCTGCTTCTGAAGTACTTCTGCGACGTGCCATTGTTAACGCATCACCTATTCCATGAATGACGATATTGGAAGATCGAATCAACTCAAGAACTTCTTTCACGGAAGGCTCTGTCACAATAGACGCATATGCTTCGCTACTAACATGGTCTGGAACATACAATAAGCGATAATTACTCATCGTATTTTGTGCCATCTTGGCACAAATGGTATTGGCTTCTAATTCGACGCCTTCTCCAATTCCACCACGTGCTGGGACAAATAGCATATGTAAATCTTTGCAATCAAGTTGCATCATGTCCGCAGCAGCAGCTAGCGTAGTTCCTCCAGCCACAGCAACGATATTATTCGCTGTCAGACGGTCTTTTATACAAGTCACACAAGCACGGCCCATCTCCAGTTTGACCCAAGGTGATTCATCACTATCACCAGGGACAACGAAAACTTCATCCAAGTCTAATGTTTCCTTAAGTTGCTTTTCTAAAACCTTTAACCCGGAAATCTCTTTCATAAAGTCTTCCAAAGCAAGAACTAAAGCTGTTCCTTCTTCTGTCAAAGTCATTCCAGAAGAAGCGACGTGAACTAAGTTTTGTTCTTTCAAAACTTGAACTTCACTTCGCAATACTCGTTCTGTCATACCGAGACTTGCTGATAAGTTTCTTCTTCCAATCGGCTGCATGAGCCTAATGTATTGAAGAATTTGCATTCTCGTTTGCATAACAGGTAGCAGATCAGGTAATAATTTTTTTGTGTTCTGAATCCATGAGCGCATATCTATTCTCCTCACTACATCGGTTCATTTTTCCTTCGTGGTCACTTTACGTCCCGTAGTGACATTTTGTGTCCCACATAGGTTAAAAAAATAATCCCTGCTACGTGTATTATTGTAACAGGAGATAGAAACTTATTCAACTCTTAACTGCATTCTTTATATAGTTTATTATGACACCTTTGTGAATGTTACCATATTCTACTTGTTTTCCGTCCATTTCTACAACCGGAATCATTAAGTGATATTTTTCTAAAAGGTCATTATCTTCATATATATCTATTTCCTCGATTTGAAAAGAATATTCACATTGTACTTCCTGTAAAACTTGTTTTGCCTTCACGCAAAGGCCACAATCTTTTTTAGTATACAGTACAACTTTCATCTTCTTCACCTATCCGATCGTTTTTCGTAATGACGAAGCTGGGATATGCATTTGTTCTCTATACTTCGCCACTGTTCTTCGAGAAATAACAATTTCATGCTCTTCTTCTAATAATTTTGAAATCTTTTGATCTGAAAGTGGCTTTTTCTTATCCTCTGCCCCAATTAACGTTTGAATAAATTGTTTTACACGTTTTGTAGAAACTGCTTCATCTTCAGTCGTCGAAACGGCATTGCTAAAGAACGATTTCATCTCAAATAAACCGTGTGGTGTTTGCACATATTTATTTCGCGTCGCACGACTAATTGTCGATTCATGCACACTTAACTCTTCAGCTACCTCTTTTAAAGCGAGAGGTCTTAAATACTCTGGACCTTTCCAGAAGAAATCACGTTGTTTTTCCATAATAATAGTCATTACTTGCAGCAATGTCTGTTTTCTCTGCTTCAAACTGCGCATAATCCACTGCACATGCTGATACTTTTCTGATACGTAAGATGCTACTTCACTTTCACTATTATTAAGAAGCGCACTATATTCAGAATGAATTTCAATTCTCGGCATATTTCTCTCGTTCATTTGTAAGACGAGGCGATCGCCATCTTTTTTCACCGCCATATCAGGTACAATGTAAAGTGGTTTATCTGAAGAAAACGCAAGACCTGGTTTTGGTTGTAATGACGTTATACAATTTACCGCACTCTGCAATTCCTCATTACTACACTTCAACACTTGAACGAGCTTTCGCCAATCTTTCTTCACGAAATAAGCGAAATGATCTTCTACAACCTCTTCTGCTAATCCATTACGTCTTTGTAAGCGCTTCAATTGCAAGGTTAAACATTCCTGAATATTACGCGCCCCTACCCCTGCTGGTTCCAGTGATTGGACAAGCTCTACAGAGCGGTCGACTACATGAATGGGCGCAGAAAGGAGCTCTGCTAACTCTTCATTCGTTTCTTGTAAATATCCATTTCCATCCATGTTCATAATAATGAAGGAAGCTACTTTTCGCTCTTCTTCATCTATTTTATAATACTGTATTTGATTTAATAAATGTTGCTGAATCGTTGTAGAATCCACACTGTAGATCTCCATCTGATTCTCGACTTGTTTGCTGGTACTTTTACTGTTGTTAGAGCTCTTTTTCTTCTCCCTCTCAAAACCACCTAACTCAATAAGGGGATTCTCTAACGATTGCTCATACAAAAACTCCGATAATTCTTGTACATTATACTGGAGCATTGTAATCGCTTGCCTTAACTCTTGTGTCATTGCCAAACGTAAGCTTTGTTCTTGTAAAAGACTTGCCTTCAAACTAATCTCCCCCTTGTTTCTATTGTACAATAAGTTTGGTAAAAGGAGAATCCTCACGCAGACACCCATTCCAAAATATTATTAATTTATATGTATTAATGAGATTTACAACTTACAACCGAAATTTGAATAATATTGAAAGAAAATAATAAGGTTAAAAATTATCATCAAGTACTAATAGTAAATCTTATTACCAGATATAACAAGAGGGAAATAAAAAAAGTCCTAACCTACAAAACGTAAGTTAGGACTTTTTGACGCGCCCAGAGGGATTCGAACCCCCGGCAGACGTGGTACCGGAAACCACCGCTCTATCCGACTGAGCTATGGGCGCATGATTATAGAAAACACTTCATTTTCTTCTCATAATAATAGCAATAAAATCCATCTAAATCAATAAAAATATCCCCGTAATACCTTATGCATCTTAGCTAAAAGCATATAAAATCTATTTCACCCCTAAATTTTCCAATCATAAATTCACCCCAACTCACAAATTATAATCTTTGAATTGATATTCCAAAGGGGGCTTCATTCAATGACTGTAATTACGAAACTAAAGCAAACTGTTTCTGGATTAAAAAGTGCACAAGCTAGCTTAGAGGGATTCGCTCTTGATACGGATAACCAACAAGCGAAGCAACTTTTCCAAACAGCTGCGCAGCAAACACAAACGATTATCGATTCTTTAAACCCACGCGTTGAAGAAGTCCAACAAGAAGAACCACAATACTCACAGCAATAACAAATCAGTCTTGCTGTGAAATAGAAAAAGGATGATATGCAGTCATCCTTTTTCTATCACATTACATATTGTAATAGAAATGGAATGATAATTATGCGAAAACTCGGCCTCATAACCGCATTATTTGCACTTCTATTTAGCTCTTTTACCGGATGTGATAATAGTCCTTTAGATAAAAAAGTGAAAGAAGAAGCAAAACGAACGGAGAAAGAAAAAGGTCCAAAGTTAACAAAGACGAGTACGGAATCCTTTAATCAATCTATATCACAAGGAGCGAAAAAAAGAGCTCTCGCTATGGATGAAATTATAAAAAGCACAGCAGTGAATTCAAATTTAGATCTCTACATAGCAGTTACACCTGAGCATCACGAAAGGTTTGGATTAAAACCTCTTCGTAAAAAGCTTCAAAAGCAGCTAAGTGATGAGCATCCTACTTTCGATGTTCGTGTCAGTACAGATAAAAAAATCTTTATGTTACTCGAAAAACTCGAAAGAAAAATTAAGGAAAAAGAAGTATCTAAAGATGAAATTAATAAACAATTAAAATTCATTGGTAAAAAAATGGAGTCTAACACTTAACGCTTTTTAAAAGAAAAGGAAGGATTGCAATGGCTAGTAAAGATAAAAACTTAACCCCTGTACAACAGGAGTATAAAAAATTCGAACAAGAACGCGAACCGAAACGACCTGTCTTAAAAAATTGTATAAAAGCCTTTTTCGTCGGTGGTTTTATTTGCTTCATCGGACAACTCATTTCTACTTTTTATATCACATATTTTGATTTCACTGAACGCTCAGCAGGCAATCCAACAGTCGCAACTCTCATTTTCATCTCCATGTTACTAACTGGATTTGGTATATACGATCGTTTTGGACAGTTTGCCGGAGCAGGTACAGCTGTACCTGTTACTGGATTTGGTAACTCTGTTATTGCCGCATGTATTGAGCATCGAACGGAAGGATTTGTCCTTGGCGTTGGCGGCAATATGTTTAAACTAGCTGGTTCTGTTATTTTATTTGGTGTATTTTCCGCTTTCGTCATCGCACTTATTAAAACTATTCTCGTTCAATGGGGAGGGCTATAAATGTTACAAGGACACCGAACGTGGGTATTTGAAAACAAACCAGTCATTATCTCAACAGGGGTTGTCGGTGGACCATTTGAAGCAAAGGGGAACATCCCAGAAGACTTCGATATCCTTCATGAAGATTTATGGCTTGGACAAGATTCCTATGAAAAAGCACATAAAATTTTATTCGAAGAAGCTTGTAGCCGCGCTACTGAAAAAGCAGAACTTCGTAAAGACGATATTCAATTCGTACTCGCAGGAGATTTAATTAATCAAATCACTCCAACAAGCTTTGCTTGCCGCACACTTGGCACTCCTTATCTCGGACTATTCGGGGCTTGCTCTACTTCTATGGAAGGTTTAGCACTTGGAGCAAGTATCGTAAATGCAAAAGGTGCAAAATATTTATTAACTGGAGCTTCAAGCCATAATACTGCTGTAGAAAAACAATTCCGCTACCCTACCGAATACGGCGGACAAAAGCCGCCTACTGCACAGTGGACAGTAACCGGAGCAGGAGCCGCTATTTTAAGCGATACTGGACACGGTCCAAGAGTAACCTCTGCAACAATCGGACGAGTGATTGATATGGGATTAACGGATCCGTTTAATATGGGAGGCGCAATGGCTCCAGCTGCAGTTGATACAATTGAAGCCCATTTACGTGAACGCCAAATTGATGCCTCTTACTACGATTTAATCGTAACAGGCGATCTCGGACATGTAGGACGCGAAATTGCTTATGACTTACTACATAAACACGGAACGAAAGTAACGAGCGAACAATTTCAAGATTGCGGAATTATCATTTACAGAGAAGGACAACCTGTCATAGCTGGTGCTAGCGGGCCTGGATGTTCCGCAACAGTCGTGTATGGTCATTTATTAAATCGAATGAAAAGAGGAGAGTTCAAAAAAATACTTGTCGTTGCGACAGGCGCTTTACTATCTCCACTTACATTCCAACAAGAAGAAACAATTCCATGTATCGCTCATGCCGTTTCGATTGAATTTGGAGGTGCAACGCAATGATTTTTTTCTGGGCTTTCGTCATTGGCGGACTCATATGTGTAATCGGCCAACTTATGTTTGATGTCGGCAAACTAACACCCGCTCATACAATGGCAACACTCGTTGTTGCTGGAGCTATATTAGATGGATTTAATTTGTATGAGCCATTAATTGATTTCGCTGGAGCCGGGGCAACTGTACCTATTACAAGCTTTGGTAATGCCCTCGTTCATGGCGCAATGGAAGAAGCTGCAAAACATGGCATCGTTGGCGTTATTACCGGCATGTTTAAAGTAACGAGCGCCGGTGTATCAGCAGCTATTATTTTCGGCTTCATTGGAGCATTATTATTCAAACCGAAAGGATAAGAGGTGTTTATATGACTGTTATCGCTAGCGTAAAAACTTGCCTTGCTAGTGTAAGGGGCGCTCAAGCAAGTTTAAGCTCCCTTTCATTAAATTCACAAGACGAAGAATCAAAACGCGTATTTCATGAATGTATGTTAGAAATGGACAGCGTCATCGCTGATTTAAAGGATAGAATTTCAGTATTAGAACGTGAAGAACCTCAATATAAAGGGTTTTAAGTAGACTGGAGGAAACGACTATGTCTCACCTGCCGGAATGGACACTTGTCATTCTTCGCTCTGTATTCATATTAATTATTTTATTCGCTATTACGAAATGGTTAGGGAAAAGACAAATCTCTCAGCTTTCCTTTTTTGAATACATAGCCGGAATGACGATTGGTGACATCGCTGCCCAAGTATCTACAGGGCTCGATTCAAAATTTTTTCACGGTGTCTTTGCAATACTCATTTTCGCTGTGGTACCTTTTTTAACAGGAATCCTCTCTTTAAAGAACAAAACAGCTCGGGACTTCTTTGAAGGAAAATCTACCGTATTAATAAAAGACGGAAAGATACTCGAAGATAATTTAAAGAAAGAAAAATATACGAGTGACGAATTACTGGAACTTCTCCGTGGAAAAAGTGCGTTCAGCGTAGCTGAAGTCGAATTTGCTGTCTTAGAACCGAGCGGAGAATTAAATGTATTATTAAAGAAAGATTCTCAGCCACTTACAGCAAAAGACATCGGTTTAAAAGTACCAAACGAGAAAGAACCACAAACTGTTATTATGGATGGAAATGTACTAGATGAACCTCTTTCAGCAAGCGGACATAACCGCGCTTGGCTACATTCAGAATTAGAAAAAATCGGTGTTGTTATTGAAAATGTCTTCCTCGGTCAAGTGGATTCATACGGACAACTTACTATCGACATTTACAATGACAAACTCCAAATGCCTTCTCCTCAAAACAAACCTTTATTATTAGCATCTTTAAAAAAATGTCATGCTGATCTTGAACTATTTTCCCTAGAAACAAAGTCGAAGTCAGCAAGCGAAATGTATAGTAAAAACGCGAAACAAATCGAAAAGATTTTAAATAAAGTAACCTATCTTTTAAAAGACTAATTATCGAAAGAACGCTTCAGTTAAAAGGCGTTCTTTTCTTTTTTCTCCAGTTTTCGTAACGTTTAAATTTATGTAATTCGGTTATGATGTTGAAGATACATAAGCAGGGAATTTCGAAAACATAGCGAATATTTCATGGTACAACTACATATTTTTTTGATTTAAAGTGGTTTCGTTTGACCTTTATTGACCATAATTGTATTATAAGACTAAGAAAGCTTTATAAGGAGGAAATAACAGATGAATTTAATTCCTACAGTAATTGAACAAACAAATCGTGGAGAACGCGCTTACGATATTTACTCTCGACTATTAAAAGACCGCATCATTATGCTTGGTAGTGCAATTGATGACAACGTAGCTAACTCAATCGTTTCCCAGCTTTTATTCTTGGAATCTCAAGATCCAGAAAAAGATATTCACATCTACATCAACAGCCCTGGTGGTTCTATCACAGCGGGTATGGCAATCTATGATACAATGCAGTTTATTAAACCACAAGTATCAACAATCTGTATCGGTATGGCTGCATCTATGGGTGCATTCTTACTTGCAGCAGGTGAAAAAGGAAAACGTTATGCACTTCCAAACAGTGAAGTAATGATTCACCAACCACTTGGTGGAGCACAAGGTCAAGCGACTGAAATCGAAATCGCTGCAAAACGTATCCTATTCTTACGTGAAAAACTAAACCAAATTCTTGCTGACCGCACTGGTCAACCACTTGAAGTACTACAACGCGACACAGACCGCGACAACTTCATGACAGCAGAAAAAGCTTTAGAATACGGTTTAATCGATAAGATCTTTACAAATCGTTAATAACTAAAAGCGGAAGCGGCTCGTTCAGAATCACAGGACGATGGAGCCCTGATTCCGAGGCGCTTTTTGCCTCGAATGAAGGGGCGAAGCGACCGGAGATTCTAGCCGCTAGAGCTGGATACATAAAAAAGCGCCCTATTACAGGGTGCTTTTTTATTATCATGCACCTCCTTCTGGATACCCACCCTGGTATTCACCTAAATATATCAACGATTTTTCAATTATATCGAACAAAACTTAAATTATATCAACGATTTTTTTAATATATCAACGGTTCGACACAACATATCGATTTACCGACAATCTCCGACAAGGACAAACCAGCTAAATACCCCTCCCCGCTAATCCGCACAAACAACAAAACAAAAAGCTATCGCATATACGCGATAGCTTCTTATTGTACATATGCAGCTAATGCTTCTAAAGCCTCTTCTGCATCTGAACCTTCTGTTGTAATTGTTATCATGCTTCCAGTTCCAATTGCTAAGCTCATAATCCCCATTATGCTCTTTGCATTTACTGTCTTTCCATCTTTCTCGATGAAGATATCTGCATGAAAGCGATTTGCCTCTTGTACAAACAACGCAGCCGGACGTGCTTGTAAACCGTTTTTTAATGAAACCTGAACTCGTTTTTGAACCACAGCTCCATTTCCCCTTTAACCTCTTATTTTTTTACTAACGTTTCCCCCGCGCGTAATTTCTCTGCGATTTCATCGATTTTACGCAAACGATGATTAATACCCGACTTACTAATCTTCCCCCCGGATACCATCTCACCTAACTCTTTCAATGTTACATCTTGATAATCTCTTCGTAATTGTGCAATCTCTTGTAATTTATCCGGCAAAATATCAAGACCAACTGTCTCATCAATATAACGAATATTTTCAATCTGTCTTAGTGCTGCACCAATTGTTTTATTTAAATTAGCTGTTTCGCAGTTCACTAAACGATTTACAGAATTACGCATATCACGTACGATTCGAATATCTTCAAATCTTAAAAGTGCATTATGAGCACCTATAATATTTAAAAACTCTGTAATTTTTTCTGCTTCTTTCAAATACGTAATGTACCCTTTTCTTCTTTCCAACGTCTTACTATTTAAATCAAATCCGTTCATCAGTTCACATATAGCATCATTATGTTCCTTATATAACGAAAAGATTTCTAAATGATAAGATGATGTTTCTGGGTTATTTACTGAACCACCTGCTAAAAATGCGCCACGTAAGTACGATCGTTTACAACATTTCTTCTCAATCAATTCTTGTGATATATTTCGAATAAATGAAAAGTCATCTCGAACGATATGAAGATCAGCTAATATTTCGCGAGACTTCTCAACAAGCCGCACAATATATACATTATTTTTCTTCAAGCGCATTTTTTTACGGACAAGCAATTCTACCGTCACGTCATATCCTTTTTTCAAAAGCGTATAAATCCTTCTTGCAATTGCCGCATTTTCCGTTTGAATATCGATAGATAGACGACGGTTTGAAAAAGAAAGCGACCCGTTCATTCGAAGTAACGCTGATAATTCTGCTTTCTCACAGCATTCCTTCATCTCAAGATTCGTCAACTCTTTCTTTGTTTCTGATGCAAATGACACAGTCAACACCTCCTTATACGATTATTATGGAACAAAATTCTTGTCCTATATGAATGAGGAGCGCTACCTCAAACGAGGCAACGCATATTTATAACAATGAATATAAAATGGACGCTAACTTTAACGTATCATGCCTTACAACATGATCATCATACTTCGCTAATCCCTCTTGAATAACATCAATATTATTTTCAACAAAACGTTCTTCATCCACTACAACTGGTGTAGACATTTCTTCCTCATATGACTTGCGTAATTCACAAGGAATCTCACGGTTATTTACAATTGCAGTATTGATAAATGGTTGCCCTAAATGATCGTGTAACGCCTGCACATGATCAAAAGCAGTATATCCCATCGTTTCACCCGCTTGTGTCATAACGTTACATACATATACCTTCTTCGCCTTTGCAGCAAGAACAGCGTCTCCAATTTTGTTAACAACTAAATTGGGCAATATACTCGTATACAAACTTCCAGGACCGAAAACAAGTAAATCAGCTCGTTTAATCTCAGCCAACGTTTCATGCAATGGCTCTACATCTTCTGGAGTTAAAAAGACACGATTAATCTTCTTTCCGTAATAAGGAATCTTTGATTCACCTGTTACAATTTCCCCATCTTCAAGTTCCGCATGAAGTACCGCACTTTGATTCGCTGCTGGTAATACACGTCCTCTGACATTTAATACTTTACTTGTTTCTGTAATTGCATGGAAAAAGTCTCCTGTAATCGAGGTCATACCTGCCAACAATAGATTTCCTAACGCATGACCTTTCAGTCCGTCTCCTGTTGTGAAACGGTGCTGAAATAAAGCTTCCACCAGTGGCTCTACATCCGATAACGCAACAAGTACGTTACGGATGTCACCTGGAGGTGGAATTTCTAGCTCATCACGTAATCTACCCGAACTGCCACCATCATCAGCAATTGTAACAACTGCTGTAATATCAACAGGATATTGCTTTAATCCCCTTAATAAAACAGAGAGTCCAGTTCCGCCTCCCATGATGACAATTTTAGGCTTTCTCTCTTTTTTCATCCCTTAATGGCCCTTTCTCTTCTCCACATCACGATGAGATACATGAACACTATACTCTGGTTTCAAATGTTTCCCAAGGTATTCTGTAAGCGTAACAGAACGATGCTGTCCACCTGTACATCCAATTGCAATTACAAGTTGACTTTTGCCTTCTCTTTTATAATGAGGCAGCATGAAAGTAATCAGATCCGTCAACTTCTCTAAAAACTTATGTGTCTCATTAAATTTCAGTACATACGAAGAAACTTCTTCATCTAGTCCTGTTAATGGCTTCATATGTGGAATGTAATATGGATTTGGTAAAAAACGAACATCAAATACTAAATCTGCATCAATTGGAATACCGTACTTAAATCCAAATGACATAACATTTACACGAAATGCTTGCTCAGTTTCTGTTGAGAACAAGTGAACAATTTTTTCACGTAATTCTTTCGGTTTTAAATCCGATGTATCAAGCACAATATTCGCTCGTGCCTTCATATCTGTTAATAAATTACGCTCTGCTTCGATTCCCTTTAACGGCAAACCAGTTGGTGCAAGTGGATGCGAACGTCTCGTTTCTTTATAACGAGTTACAAGCGTACTATCTTTCGCATCTAAAAATAAAATATGAGGAATAATCCATGTACGTTCTGATAAATCATCAAGTGCTCCCCATAAATGTTCGAAAAACTCGCGGCCACGTAAATCAATACCAAGTGCCACTTTATTCATTTTCCCTTTTGAATCCGCCATAAGCTCAATAAACTTTGGCAATAACATCGGTGGTAAATTATCCACACAAAAATATCCTAAATCTTCAAAACTTTGTAAAGCTACTGTTTTTCCGGCTCCAGACATCCCTGTAATAATTACCATTTTTATATCATTATTCTCTGTCATTGTATCCTCTCCTTGACGGTTTAACTCGGATCTAATCGATATGAAAGCAACTCAAAATCTGGGGTATATACAAATGTACCGTAGATTATGCCATTTCCTTTAATTAAATAATCAATAATGTGATAATCTCCTGGCGCCATTGCTAAATCATCAATTTTATCAAATGTATGCCAACCAATGATGCCTTCTTCGCTCTCTAGTTTGTTTTCTCCTGCAAAATCTGTCGCTAAAAAGGAGAACATCATCCATTCAGAAACAACTTTATCACCTTCTTGGATGACAAAGGTGAAGACCCCCTTTAACGCTGGGTTTTTCAAATAAATACCTGTTTCTTCACGATACTCGCGAACAACGGAATCTCTTACAGTCTCACCACGCTCCATTTTCCCGCCTGGTGCAACCCACCAATTTCGGCGAGGTTTTTGGAGTAAGAGTACTTCATTATCTCTAATTAACACACAGTTTGTCACTCTTTGCATGTTTCTTCACCTCAGCTACTTGCAGTAAAATTTCTCACTGCATACTTCTTTCATTATACTATCAAAAACAGTTTGCTACAACGAAGGAGCCAGTCCTCTTTCGCTAAGCATATGCTACTCAGCAATTTTAAAAAAGCTTTCTATAACAAGCAATGTAAATGCTTATACTTTGAATGAATAGCATGAAAAATCCCCTTAACGATTTTTATCGCCAAGGGGATTAAAGCCCTTATTTCTTACCGAAATAAGTAACAATCGCAAATCCTAAAATAAAGGTAATGATTGAACTTATAATTGAAAATCCACCAGTCGGAATCCCAGGGAATACAATTACAATCGAACCGATTACAAGTCCAATAATTGCCGCAAATGTCATACTTTTATAACGATCTAATAAAAAACTAATGCCTTTACTACTTACAACAAATCCAACCATAACACCAGCACCGATAACCACGATTAAAGGTAAGTTAAGTGTAGTTAAAGCGTTAATTGCTGTTGGATACACACCAATAATTAATAAAATAAACGATCCACTAATTCCAGGAAGCAGCATGGCCATGCTAGCCATCCATCCTGCGAAAAATAAACCAATTGCATTTAAAATTGTTAACGTCGTAATTGGATCTGCTGCCTTATCTGGTTTAAAGAAAGCTGTAATCGCAACAAGAATTGCTGCAACTATTAATAAAACGATGTGCTTACCTTTAAACGACGACTTTGCATCAGCTTCCCTCATTAACATCGGTAATATACTAATAATTAAACCGAGGAAGAAAAATTGAGTCGGTTCATAATGATTTGCAAGTAAATATTTAATAACGTGACTTAACGTTAAAAATGCCGCTGCCACACCAGCTGCAAGTGGAATTAAAAATCCTAAATGTTTTTTCCATTCACGACTAAAGAATCCACTAATTGCCGCAAGCAATTGTTCATAAATCCCTAACACAACAGCGATTGTACCGCCGCTCACACCAGGAATTAAATCACTAACGCCCATACAAAATCCACGATATATATTACGCCATTCCATACTGAATAAATTCCTCATTTCTTATAGTGATTTTTTCCGTAAAGTCCAGTATATCAATAAGAAAGCTTATAATCCTTATATTTTTTGACAAAACTTTGACATTTTCACACAAAAAAAGAAGAAAGCTCCTGTCGGTAGCTTTCTTCTCACAAGGTATATTATCCCTTATTTTTCTGATACAGTTTTTAATTCCTCTAATAATTCTTCTACGTAATGTTGTGCACTTTGCGCTGCAATACTACCGTCACCTGTTGCAGTTACAATTTGACGAAGCATTTTTTCACGAACATCACCAGCTGCGAAAATACCAGGAATTTTCGTTTCCATACGCTCGTTCGTTTCAAGGTAACCATTTTCATTTGTAATACCTAGTTCAACAAATGGTTTTGATAAAGGTAACATACCGATGTATACGAATACGCCGTCAGTTTTGACTTCTTTCTCTTCTCCACTATTTACGTCCACAAGTGTTACACTTCCTACTTTACCACTTGCTTCGTTGATTTCTTTTATCGTGTGGTTCCAAATGAAATCTACTTTTTCGTTTTGGAAAGCACGGTCTTGTAAAATTTTCTGTGCACGAAGCGTGTCACGACGGTGAACGATCGTTACTTTTGATGCGAAGCGCGTTAAGAACACACCCTCTTCAACAGCAGAATCTCCGCCGCCAATTACGATAAGTTCTTTTCCTTTAAAGAATGCTCCGTCACATACTGCACAATATGATACACCGCGGCCGCCAAGTTCTGTTTCACCCGGTACACCAATTTTTTTATACTCTGCACCGCTTGCAACGATAATTGCACGTGCTTTATATTCTTTTTTACCAGCAATAATTGTTTTGTATTCCTTACCATCGATGACTTCTTTCACATCACCGTATGCATATTCAGCACCAAATTTCTTCGCATGCTCGAACATTTTATTTGATAAATCTGGTCCTAAAATAGACTCATAACCTGGGTAGTTTTCTACATCTTCCGTGTTTGCCATTTGGCCACCTGGAATACCACGCTCAAGCATTAATGTGCTTAAATTTGCACGAGATGTATATACTGCAGCTGTCATACCAGCTGGTCCTGCACCAATAATAACGACATCATAAATTTTTTCTTCTGACACACTATTCACTCCTATCCATTCCTACACAATTAAGTTACCCTCATTATACTGTTAGCATCATTTTTTTCCCAATGATTTGCTTATCTTATGTGTGCGTACGCTTAACAGCTTGCACATACTTTCGGACAGTCGCTACAGATACATTATATACATCTCCAAGCTCCGACTGTGTCATTTTATTTCCTTGTTCGCCGCGTACAATGTATTCAATCGCAGCTGACCAGCCGTACACATTTGTAAATATGTCTCCAGATGTATATAAACGTATGAACGTACAAAACCAAAAGTGTAAACACTCTTCAATTAATTCATCATCTTTTTTCGTATAATTGTATAATGCATCCGCGATTCTCGCGCACTGCTCAAATTGCTGTAAATCAGCTGGAATACTCTTATGACTATTAAGTAAAAAGAAGTACTTTGCAAGTTGTGATACGATGGGAACACCGTTCTTCGCTTGCGTTATATCAAAGAAGAATCCCACCTTCTCCGGCGTTGACAATTCATTCATTAAATATAAAGCTAGCATTTGTTCTTCTAGCGTCGCACTTTGCTGAAATGATTTTCGTAATTCTTCAAATAACACGTTTTGTCCTTCATCTGCTAAATTCAGCGCATTCCACGGTTCTTTTCCCTTTTTATCAGGATGCAATTCCACGACATATTGCCACATTTTTTCAGCTAGTTGCTGATCTTTCACCATATAAGCAGAATATGCAAACCAATAATAAAAACTAACGTCTCCCTCATATCCTTGACGCTTTAATAGTTTGAACCATTTATATGCATGCTCGAAATAACCAATTGTTGCAAGTGTAGTTCCCAGTTTCAAACGATGTTCAAATGAAATTGGATATACTGAAACTAGCTGTCCCGCTAATGCTTCTACTTGTTTATGCTCTCCAATTGAATATAGAAAAATAAGTGTATTACAAAGCGCATGTATATTACCAGGATTTTTCTCTAAAATCATTTCTGTTAACTTCAGCGCTTTGTCTACATTACCCGATTGAAAATGTGCAATGGCTAAATTATTATGACCTGACCAAAATTCCGGATAATCTTTCGTAACAATTTCTAATGTAGCAATTGCTTCTTCTAATTGTCCATTACGAATATAACGATTCGCTTCTTCCTGCATAACAATTAAATCATCTTCATCTTCAATCTCTTCCGCACCCATTGCTTCTTCTTCCATAATCTCTAGAAGTTCTAATGTATCTTCTACGAATTCCTTCTCTTTTGCAACTTCTAAATAGCGATCCGCATATTTCTTCGCCTGTTGAAATAACCCCATATATGCATAATTATTTGCAATAAAATAATAGCACTGTTCAAGTTCAGGATTAGATCTAACTAACTTTAAGAAGGTTTGATTCGACTCTTGATATTCACCAGCCTCAGATAATACTGTTGCTAATTGACATAAAATAAACGGCTCCTTCTCACTTTGTGCCGCTCTTCGAAAATATTTAATTGCATCTTGCAATTTTTGTCCTTTGTAAGCTCTCATCCCTTTTTTATAAAAGAAGTCCGCTAATTGATTAAAAGAGATAACTTGTCCGTTCTCCTTATATATCCTTTGATTTTTCCCCATATATCCTCCAGTTTTTTGTTTTCTTCGTTCACACATTCTTCTATCTATAAGTATAAACGATTCCGTAAAAAACAAAACAGTATATTATACTCAATTATTTCCTTTTTATTCATAAAAAAAGAGGAGAAATGTTACATTTTCACCATGAACCTTCTCTGGCGGTCATTTGCTCTTTCGTATAAATAATACGCATTGGATTTCCACCTACGAAAGCACCGCTCGGTACATCTCTATGAACAAGTGTGCCAGCTGAAACAGTCGCACCGTCTCCAATTTTCACACCTGGTAATATTGTTACATTCGCTCCAATCATCACTTCATTTCCAATGACGATTTCTCCAAGTCGATATTCACGAATTAAATATTCATGTGCTAAAAGCGTTGTGTTATAGCCAATAATCGAATTCTCTCCCACAGTTATCTTTTCTGGGAACATAATATCCGGCATTACCATAAGCGCAAATGATGTTTTCTTTCCTACTTTCATCCGTAAAAAAGTGCGGTACAACCAATTCTTCACAGATAAACATGGCGTGTAACGTGCAATTTGGATAATAATAAAGTTTTTCATTACCTTCCAAAAAGACACTGTTTTATACACATTCCATAATGAATTTTCTCCTGAAACAGGATAGCGCGTTGTCCGTCGCACTTAGCTCGCTCCTCTACTAACTTACTTGGACCTTTATGAACGGTTCATATTAGACAAAATCGGTAGCAAATCACTCATTTTATCTAGCATAAAGTCCGGCTTGTAAGCCTCTAAATACGCTCTACCTTTCAACGTCCATGAAACCGCAGCTGTTTTCGTCCCCGCATTTTGACCACCGACAATATCATGATGATTATCCCCAACCATCAATGCTTCTTCTGGTTTTGCATCTAATAATTCAAGCGCTTTTTGAAGTGGCTCTGGATGTGGTTTCACATGCTCTACATCATCAATTGTCACGACAACATCAAAAAATTCATCAAGCTTTGACAACTGTAATCCCATCTCAACGGTTTGTCTCGCTTTCGTTGTAACAATACCAACTTTATAACCTTGCTTCTTCAACTCTCGAACTGTTTCATATACAGTTTCATATTCTTCTACTAATTCATCATGATGATCATGGTTAAATTCGCGATAACTTGTAATCATCTCTTCAACCTTACTTTCATCAATCTTACTGAAAGTATCATGCAAAGATGGACCGATAAATGGCAATACATCTTCACGCTTATATTGATTTGGATAATATGTATTTAAAGTATGTAAAAAAGAAGAAATAATAAGTTCGTTTGTATTAATTAAAGTTCCATCTAAATCAAATAAAACTGTATTTATTCTCATCGCCTTAGTCCTTTCGCCTTCCTGAATATGAAAGAAGCAGCATCTTATAATAAGATGCTACTTGTCTCTAATTTTCTAAATATCTTTTATCAGCTTGCCCCATTTTTCGTCTCACAATAATGAAAATAATAGAAATAACAACAAGTCCAATTGACATTACTTGTGCAATACGAAGTGGTCCTAGCATTAAACTATCTGTACGTAAGCCTTCTACGAAGAAGCGTCCTACTGAATACCAAATTAAATATGTGAAGAATAACTCCCCGCGACGTAAATTCACTTTTCTTAATGCAAGTAGTAAAATTACGCCTGCAAAATTCCATAATGATTCATATAAAAACGTCGGATGATAGTACACACCCTCAATATACATTTGATTAATAATAAAATCCGGTAAATGAAGACCTTCTAAAAACTGTCTCGTTACTTCATCACCATGCGCCTCTTGGTTCATAAAGTTTCCCCATCGGCCAATTGCTTGTCCTAGTAAAATACTTGGTGCAGCAATATCAGCCAACTTCCAGAAAGAAAGTCCGCGTCGTTTCGCAAAAAGAACACCTGTAATAACAGCCCCGATTAAACCACCATGAATCGCCAAACCACCTTGACGAATATTAATAATTTGACTCGGGTTTTGTGCGTAATATTCCCATTCAAAAATAACATAGTACATTCTCGCAAAAAGAATAGCGATCGGTACTGCAATTAATACAAGGTCAACAAATGTATCTTTTGGAATACCTAGCCTTTCTCCCTCGCGAGTTGCCAGCCAAAGACCTAATAGCACACCTGTACCGATAATAATCCCGTACCAATACACAGGAAACGGCCCAAGTTGGATAGCTACACGGTCAAGCTGTGGTACAGAAGCTAACAGCATATGTATATGACCTCCCTCTCCAAAGTTTACTCCTGATTTCCTAACTCAATTGCACTCATTAATCGTTCAGAGAACTGCTGTGCTGCATTGACTCCCATACGTTTTAAACGGAAGTTCATCGCTGCTACTTCAATAATAACAGCCAAGTTTCGACCAGGACGAACTGGAAGTGTAATCTTCGTAAGCTCTGTATCAATAATTTTCATCTTCTCTTCATCAAGACCTAAGCGATCGTAATTTTTCTTTTGATCCCAAATTTCAAGATTAATAACAAGTGTAATACGCTTATAATTTCGTACTGCCCCTGCACCGAATAACGTCATAACGTTAATAATACCTAGACCACGAATTTCTAATAAATGCTCGATTAAATCTGGTGAGCTTCCGACTAACATGTCTTCATCTTCTTGACGAATTTCTACACTATCATCCGCAACAAGACGGTGACCACGCTTTACAAGCTCAAGAGCTGTCTCACTTTTACCAACACCACTTTGACCTGTAATTAAAACACCAACACCGTAAATATCTACTAACACACCATGAACAGCAGTTGTTGGTGCTAACTTACCTTCTAAATAGTTTGTTAAACGACTTGATAATCTAGTTGTCGTTTGAGAAGAACGTAATAAAGGCATACCTGATTCACGTGATGCTTGTAATAACTCATCTGGTACATCTTGATTACGAGTTACAATAATACATGGCGTCTCCTCAGTACAAAGCGCTTTCATTCTCTCTTGTTTTTGCTCTGACGTTAACGTGTCAAAGAACGTAAGCTCCGTCTTTCCAAGAAGCTGCACACGATCTGCTGGATAATATGTAAAAAATCCTGCCATTTCAATTCCAGGTCGTGATAAATCACTTGTATCAATCGGACGATGAATGCCTTCTTCACCACTGATTAACTCCAATTGAAATTGTTCAATTAAATCTTTTGTCCTTACTTTCGGCATATGTATAAACCTCCACTCCGCTGCGGGTTCAGTCTCGTTTGATGTAAAATTCCATTCTATCGGATATTGTACCATTTTTTTCTGGAAACAAGAAATACGGTTTCTAATAAATAGAAAAAAACATTTCATACGAATAATGAAATGTTTTTCTTTTTGTCACTTTCTCTTTTTTTCATATAGAGGTTCAACAATTGCCTTTTCAATTATCATATTAAAAATTGAAATACAAATTGCCGCAACAATCGCTACACCAAATCCTGATATATTAAAAGCATCTCCTAATAATGAATCTGCTATTTTTAACGTAATCGCATTAATAACAATTAAGAAGAAGCCGAAAGTTACAACAGTAATTGGTAGCGTAATTAAAATTAAAAATGGCTTTACGAACACATTTAAAACCGCCAATATAATACTCGCAATAATTGCAGTTTGTATATTTGCTACGTAAAATGCATCTGGTGCAATCCCTTTTAAAAGTCCCGATACAGCGATTAACACAACGCTATTTACAAGAAGTGATACAATCCATCTCATTTCGTTACACATCCTTTTAAACATATATATTTCATCATACGCTAATAGATAATAAACGCAAGTATGATACAAACACTTATATCAACTTATTCTATCTTTCATGCTTGTATACCTACTAACACTTCCTCGCAAAATAAGGACCACACCACCTATGTTCATGAGTTTTTACAAAGGTCCAAGTGAAATCTTTATCTACGATATAGATTTCACCTTTATACGCATCGTCTGTCTCACACAATATATCATCCATATGTAACAAACTCGCATCCTTTATTAACAGTACCTCATCACAGTGTTGATAGAAAATGTAGCAATCCTTTTTCACTTCATTATGAAACGCGTTTTCCGCTTCTTTACCCTCTAAACACTTCTTTTTCTCATAACTAAATATGTGCCATAGATAACCACATGCATACCTATCTCCATAAAGAAAAATATCTTCTTTTTCTTTATCACTTAAATGATTTGCAAAGTGATCCTCCCAGCGCTTTCGAAAATATACACCCCAACTTTGAAACTCTCTTACCTTCATATGTTTCTTCCTTAACACCTCTAAAAACTCCATCTTCTCCCCCTATACAATAAAAACCGAGCGTCATTTCCACTCGGTTTTCATCAATAAACTTATTGCGATAACTCTACTTCTTTTATTTTCTCTTTCATTCTTGCTTTATCACGATTTAAAATCTCTTTTAAATACTTACCTGTGTATGAGCGTTCTTCTTTCACTACTTGCTCTGGCGTTCCTGAAGCAACGATTTGTCCACCTTTATCTCCGCCCTCTGGTCCAAGGTCAACGATATAATCAGCTGTTTTAATTACATCTAAATTATGTTCAATTACAAGTACCGTCTCACCGCTCTCAACCAGACGTTGCAGCACTTCTAGAAGACGTGCAATATCATGCGCATGCAAACCAGTCGTTGGCTCATCTAAAATGTATAACGTACGACCTGTAGAACGACGGTGTAATTCAGAAGCTAATTTCACACGCTGTGCTTCCCCACCAGATAATGTTGTTGCTGGTTGACCTAATTTCATATAACCAAGCCCAACATCTACAAGCGTTTGAAGTTTACGCTTAATTTTAGGAATATTGGCGAAGAATTCTACTCCATCTTCAATTGTCATCCCTAACACTTCAGAAATATTCTTATCTTTATATTTCACTTCTAACGTTTCACGATTATATCGTTTACCATGACAAACTTCACACGGAACATACACATCTGGTAGGAAATGCATTTCGATTTTAATAATTCCATCACCACGGCACGCTTCACAACGGCCACCTTTTACATTAAAGCTGAAACGTCCTTTTTGATATCCGCGCACTTTCGCTTCATTCGTTTGTGCAAACACATCACGAATATCATCGAATACACCTGTGTACGTCGCTGGATTAGAACGTGGTGTACGACCAATTGGTGATTGATCAATATCAATTACCTTATCTAAATGTTCAAGACCTTTAATCTCTTTATGAGTACCTGGCTTCGCTTTCGCTTTATATAACTTTTGAGCTAGCGATTTATATAGTACTTCATTAATCATCGTACTTTTACCAGAACCAGATACCCCTGTTACCGCTACAAACGTACCGAGTGGGAATGACATTTTCGCATTCTTTAAGTTATTCTCTTTTGCGCCGACAATCTCTACTTTACGTCCATCACCTTTACGTCTTTCAAGTGGAACTGGAATAAACTCTTTACCACTTAAATACTTCCCTGTTAATGAATTCTCATCTTGCATAACTTCAGCCGGCGTCCCCGCTGAAACGACCTGTCCACCGTGAATACCTGCACCAGGCCCTATATCAAGTAAATAGTCAGCAGCCATCATCGTATCTTCATCATGTTCAACAACGATTAACGTATTACCTAAATCGCGCATTTCTTGCAATGTACGAATAAGACGATCGTTATCACGCTGGTGTAAACCAATTGAAGGCTCATCAAGAATATAAAGTACGCCAGTTAGACGAGAACCAATTTGCGTCGCTAAACGAATACGCTGCGCCTCACCACCTGATAAAGTTCCTGCGGCACGACTTAACGTTAAATAATCTAAACCAACGTTCACTAAGAACCCAACGCGCTCCTGAATTTCTCTTAAAATTAAATGAGCTATTTTTTGTTGCTTCTCCGTTAGCTCTACATTCGAGAAGAATTCTTGTACTTCTTGAACTGAATACTTCGTTACGTCAGCAATCGTTTTATTGCCAACAAATACAGCTAAACTCTCAGGCTTTAAGCGTCCACCTTTACACTTTGGACAAGCTTGTTCTGCCATATACTTTTCCATTTGCTCACGAATGTAATCGGAACTCGTTTCACGATAACGACGTTCAATGTTTGGAATAACACCTTCAAATAAAATCTCATTTTCCTTTACTTGACCAAATTCATTTACATAGCGGAAATAAACTTTCTCTTCCCCGCTTCCGTACAACACTTTATCAAATAAATCTTTCGGTATATTTTTTACAGGCACATCCATATCAACGCCGTAATGATTACATACAGATTGTAAAAGTTGTGGGTAATATTGTGAACTTGTTGGTTCCCAAGGCGCAATCGCATGTTCATTTAATGATAAATCCCAGTTAGGAATAACAAGCTCTAAATCTACCTCTAGCTTTGAACCAAGTCCATCACAAGAAGGACATGCTCCGAACGGACTATTGAATGAGAACATACGCGGCTCTAATTCTCCAATTGAAAAACCACAATGCGGACAAGCGTGATGTTCGCTAAACAGAAGTTCCTCTTCTCCCATAACATCGATTAACACTCGTCCCCCGCCAAGCTTTAATGCACTTTCAAGTGAATCAGCAAGACGGCTTGCGATTCCTTCTTTTACAACAATACGGTCAATTACAACTTCAATGGAATGCTTCTTGTTTTTATCTAACGCAATATCTTCAGATACATCAAGCATTTCACCGTCAACGCGAACACGAACATATCCTTGCTTCTTAATATCTTCAAGTACTTTTACATGCGCACCTTTACGCCCAGAAACGATAGGCGCTAACACTTGTAATTTCGTACGTTCAGGATATTCAAGAACGCGGTCTACCATCTGCTCTACTGTTTGTGACGTAATTTCAATGCCATGATTCGGACAAATTGGCGTACCAATTCGTGCAAATAATAAACGTAAGTAATCATAAATCTCCGTTACCGTTCCGACAGTTGAACGTGGGTTACGACTCGTCGTTTTTTGATCGATTGAAATTGCTGGTGACAATCCTTCAATCGTGTCCACATCCGGCTTATCCATTTGTCCTAAAAACTGGCGCGCATACGCAGATAACGATTCTACGTATCTGCGCTGCCCTTCTGCATAAATCGTATCAAATGCTAATGATGATTTCCCCGAACCAGACAATCCCGTTACAACGACAAGCTGATTTCTCGGAATGGTTACATCAATATTTTTTAAGTTATGTGCTCTAGCACCTTTTACAACGATAAAATCCTTGCTCTTACTCACTTTTTTCACCCTTCCGCTTTTAATTCTAATAGTAAATCTCTTAGTTCAGCTGCACGCTCGAAGTCTAACGCTTTTGCTGCTTCTTTCATCTCTGCTTCCATCTTCGCAATTGTCTTTTCGCGCTCTTTTTTCGTCATTTTCTTAGCAGGAGTTGCTTCGTATGTTTCTATCTCTTCAGCAGCTGTCGTTGCACGGATAACATCACGAACGCCTTTTTGAATCGTTTTCGGCGTAATACCATGCTCTTCATTGTAAGCTTCTTGTATACTACGACGACGCTTCGTTTCTTCAATCGCAATTCCCATAGATTTCGTTATACGATCTGCATACATAATAACGCGGCCGTTTTCATTACGCGCGGCACGACCGATTGTTTGAATTAATGAACGTTCTGAACGCAAGAACCCTTCCTTATCAGCATCTAAAATAGCTACAAGTGATACTTCCGGAATATCTAATCCTTCTCGCAATAAGTTAATGCCGACAAGTACATCAAATTTACCGAGGCGAAGATCGCGGATAATTTCAATACGTTCTAACGTTTTAATTTCAGAGTGAAGATAGGTAACTTTAATTCCTACATCTTTTAAGTAATCCGTTAAATCCTCTGACATTTTCTTCGTTAAAGTCGTAATTAATACACGTTCATTTTTTGCAATACGATCTTGAATCTCTCCTAATAAATCGTCAATTTGCCCTTCAATTGGTCGTATATCAATTGGTGGATCTAAAAGCCCTGTTGGACGAATAATTTGTTCTATTACTTCTGGCGACTGCTCTAACTCATACGGTCCTGGCGTTGCTGAAACATAAATAACTTGATTCGTTTTCTCTTCAAACTCATCGAATGTGAGCGGTCTATTATCTAAAGCTGACGGCAGACGGAATCCATGATCCACAAGCACTTGCTTACGCGCTTGGTCCCCGTTATACATCGCTCTTACTTGCGGTACTGATACGTGCGATTCATCCATAACGATTAAGAAATCTTTCGGGAAATAGTCTAATAGCGTATACGGCGTTGCCCCCGCTGGACGAAGTGTTAAATGACGGGAGTAGTTTTCAATACCTGAACAAAATCCCATCTCGCGCATCATTTCTAAATCATAACGTGTACGCTGTTCTATACGCTGCGCTTCTAACAACTTGCCGTTTTCATTTAATTCCTTTAAACGCTCTTCTAATTCTTTTTCGATATTTTCAATAGCGACCTTCATCTTTTCTTCACGTGTAACGAAGTGAGATGCTGGGAAGATTGCTACATGCTCACGTTCTGCTAATACTTCACCTGTTAACGCATTTACTTCACGAATACGATCTATTTCATCACCGAAAAATTCGATTCGAATACAATGCTCATCAAGTGATGCCGGGAAGATTTCAACTACATCTCCTCGCACACGGAATGTACCACGCTTGAAATCAATATCATTACGTCCATACTGTACATCAACAAGTTCACGAAGCAATTGATTACGGTCTTTTTCCATACCAACTCGAAGCGAAACAACTAGCTCGCGGTATTCTTCTGGAGAACCTAAGCCATATATACAAGAAACACTCGCAACAATAATTACATCGTCCCGTTCAAATAATGCAGACGTTGCCGAGTGACGCAATTTATCAATTTCATCATTAATCTGCGCATCTTTTTCAATAAACGTATCTGTTTGTGGTACATACGCTTCTGGCTGATAATAATCGTAGTAACTAACAAAATATTCAACTGCATTATTCGGGAAAAAGTCTTTCAACTCACTATATAACTGCCCTGCTAACGTTTTATTATGAGCCATAACAAGTGTTGGCTTTTGCACTTCTTTAATGACATTTGAAATCGTAAATGTCTTACCCGTTCCTGTTGCTCCAAGCAACACTTGCTTTTTCTTTCCACTATTAATTCCCTCTACAAGCTTCTCTATAGCTACCGGCTGATCACCTTGCGGGGAATACGCTGAGACAATTTCAAATTGACGTTCCAAGAAAATCCGACCTCCTCATAAAAATCTGTATTATTATTTTACCACGAATACCTATAAAAAACCTAAAAAAACGAACAGATATTCGGTAAAGTTTTCGACAATATACACATAGAAAAAGGAAGGAGTAAATACTTCCTTCCTCTACTAACTCTATTTTTTTGATACATATAATAAGTCATATCCATTGCGTCCATCTTCATTCGTACAATCTGTTAACCGATAAGTACTTTCTGATTCGCGCTGCTCTTTAACAATACTTTTATAACTATCTTTATGTAATCCTTTATGGTCACCAGCAAACTTGTCTTGTCTACTATCTAACACATAAAGGATATCTTCCCCACTATGCTCTAACGTTTGAAAAACCGGGTCACCTTCATCGGTATACTGTACAATTCTTATTTTATCAACTTCCCCTTGATCAACGTTCATAACGAACTGTTCGAATTTATCTAGATTGGAAGTTCCTACTCCCTTTACAATGACATCATTCTTCTTATCAATTGTAGTGCTAGATGGTGAACATGCTACTAAACTAAAGAGAAATAGACATATACAGCTGATTCTTTTTTCTATTGTCATCCTCTCCTATAAAAATTATTTGTATACCAGAAAAGCTACTTTCAACTATGAAAGTAGCTTTTCTTTTCCTTTCTCCTTCTTCGGAAAAATCACATATGAAAATGAAATTGCTGTATCAACTAAAAATACAATCGCCCACACTTGGCTCACGCGACTTGCAGCTTTATTTAAAACGATTCCCGATTCTAACCAATTACCCCATTGTTCAAATGGAATAAATCCATACGCGAAGAAAAAGAATATGTGCACACCAACGAATAAAACAAGATGTAATACCCAATTTTTTATTTCCTGCTTTGCATAGGCCATGCCTATTAATTCTACCTGTTCTTCAATAATAGGCGCCGGTTCATTACGCCATTTCGCAACTGATTTTTGTGCAAATATATCAAGCTTCTTCAAATCCTTTTTCCCGTAGAAAACTGCATACAATAAAATAATTACAGTAATAATTTGAAAGTTAGAGAACTTTCCTGTTTGATAATAGTCCACTACTCCTAAAGTTAAAATAAACACTTCATTTACGAGGAGTACAATTCCCATAATAAAACTCGCCTTTTTCAAACGGAATCCGTAGCGAAGTAAAAAGAAACCGATAGCTGATAACCAAAATACAATTTCTGCCCCAATTAAAAAATACCAACGATATTCTGCGAGTATGCTCATTTATCCTTCTCCCTTTCATCATAAATACGAAAAGCCTCATCCATATACACTAAAAGTTCTTCTTCAATTGGATACATGCTCATTTTCTGTGAATCTTCCTTCGATTTTCTAACTTCCCATAACTTATCTAAAAACGCTTCATCACCATTGGCCATTTCTAAACACTTCTGCATTAATCTCTTCATTGCCCCTTGTACCTCATCACTAGCAGCTTCTTTACCGTCTTTCATAAAAGTGCGTAATTGCTTTAATAAATCTACCCATTCTAAAACATTCGGATCTTCCTTACTCATGTTTGGTAAATTATGAAGCAATTTTTGTTCTTCCTTTGAAAATACTTCATTTTGAAATATTTCACGTATACGAGGAGACTGCTTCGAAAGCTGAATCAGTTCAAACATAACTTTCCAATCGAGTTCTCCCTCCACATCTACCGAATAAACAACTGCTTGTAAAACACTCTCCATTCGATTAAATTTCTTTTGTTCTTCCTGTACAAACCGAAGTTGTTTTTCAAGCGAATTTTTTAAATCCAGCTCACCTTTTACTAACATATTCGCAGTTTCTTTTAATGAAAATCCCATTTCTTTTAAAAATAAAATTTGTTGCAAACGAATAACGTCATTTTCACTATATAACCGATGTCCACCCTCTGTTTTTCCGCTCGGCTTTAATAAATCTATTTGATCATAATAACGTAGTGTACGTACTGTAACCCCTGTTTCTCTCGTCAATTCTTGTATTGAAATCACTACCATCACCTCTTCCCTTTCATTATAAAAGATGACGTTACGTAACTTTCAAGCTTTTTGTAAAAAAAATACAAAAAGCTGTTTATACAAAATGTATAAACAGCTTTTATGGAAATAACCCCTTTTGTATGGCGCGCCCACAAAATAAAATAAGTGCTCCAACAACAACACTCGTTGCCGTTTTATGATAATGGGCTAATAATAATAAATAATACGATAAACCTACAGTACCAATCATAATACAAATACTCGGCACTGGATTACGAGAAAAGTTTTGCATTCCCCAAAGAAGCGAAAATATAGCTGTAGCGACACATAACACCGGTAATCCCATCCCAGTTCCCCTTTTTCTATCTATTATTCCTTGTTGCTAACACGCTCGTTGATGCGATACTAATTAATAAATCAAAACCAATCCTTATATATTTAAACGTTTACTCTAATTGAAATCTCTCAAGCTTATCATTTATTTTCTTTCTCCTTACTCCAGCGTAAATATTTCCTCCACCTTCACTCCAAAATATTTGGCAATTTTTAAAGATAACTCTAGACTCGGATTGTAATGATGATTTTCAATCGCCACTATCGTCTGCCGCGTCACCTGCATCACCTTTGCCATTTCAACTTGTGTTATATGATTTTGCTTTCTTAACTCTTTTATTTTATTTTTCACACCCATAGGATCCACCTTCAAAAATAAAGATATCTTTACTTAAATTATAAATATTTTCCAGTTATAAGTAAAGATATCTTTACAAATTTTAGAAAAATGTTTCATTGAACATCTACTCTAACAAAGTACAAGAGTAATTCAATTTATATCAGCGATTTTCTAAATATATCAGTGCAACTTGAAATATATCGGCGATTTCCCAAATATATCAACGCAACTCCATTTATATCGGCGATTTTCCAAATATATCGACATCCGTAGCGCTACTATAATCATAAGAAAAAGCTGTCCCCAAATACCTTCGGGAACAGCTTTCTCCTCTACTACATAAATCCTAACGCATATACAAGAACGTATCCAAGAACCGATAAGCAAACCGAGCCAATCAGCCCCGCCACAAATGCTTTACTTCCTAATTTACGGAACGTTTTAAACTCTACATTTAAACCGAGCCCTGCCATCGCCATTGCGATAAGCATGTAAGCAAGAACAACAATGTATCCCGCAACAACTTCTGGAATAATCCCGAGCGAATGCACTGCACTCATCGCTAAGAACCCGAAAATGAACCATGGTATTGGAAGTTCGCGCCATGATCTTTTTCCCTCGCTACCTTCACTCTTACCAAACCATAATCCGATTAAAATCGCTACTGGTACAAGCATTGCAACGCGCGTTAGTTTCACGATAACTGCGATATCTACAGCCGTGCTTCCTCCTGGCGCCGCAGCCGCAATTACGTGAGCAATTTCATGCAGTGTCGCCCCTGAGAACACTCCATATCCGTATGGAGATAGGCCAAGCACTGGATATAATAACGTATAAATAAGCGTAAATATTGTACCTAAAATTGCAATGATCGCCGCTCCAACTGCTGTTTCGTCATCTTTTGCTTTCACTTGCGGTGCAATTGCCACAACCGCGGCCGCGCCGCAAATTGCCGTACCGCATGCTGTTAAAATCCCAAGTTTCTTTTCTACTTTAAATACTTTCGTTAGTCCGTATACAACAAAAATAGTAAATGTAATAACAACCGCCGCGATGACCAATACTTTCGGCCCCGCCTTCGCAATATCAACAAGATTTAATCGCATTCCAAGTAAGATGATCCCAAAGCGCAGTAACTTCTTGCTCGCAAAGTTCGTTCCTGCAATCGCATCATGAGGAACTCCAATTGCAGCGCGCCAAACCATCCCAATTAGAATAGCAATTACTAATTGTCCCATAATATTTAAAAATGGAAGCTCTGCTAAATATTTCGCGGCAATTGCGATTAATAATGTAATCCCAATTCCTTGCGAAAATCCAAAGCCCTTCTTCTTTTGTATAACAAGTGTTTGTTCCACCTTGTACCACCCCAATAATCGTATTGGAACATGCATGTTCTTTCTACTTACATTATAAGAGAGTTTCTATAATAAGTTTAATACCAATACCAAATCTCTATCATCAGAAATACTTATGATAAGATGAAAGAAAAACGAAAGGAGCTTTGCAAATGAACGTAGACATTTTAAAAATTTTTGTTACTGTCGTTGAACAGAAACACTTCTCTCGTGCAGCGGAATTATTAAATCTTTCACAGCCTGGCGTAAGTATGCATATACGCAACTTAGAAAACGAATTTGGAACTACACTCATTCAGCGATCTCCGAAACATGTCCAAGTCACGGAAGCTGGAAATATATTATATATTCATGCAAAGCAAATGCTCTCTCTTTACGAAGATGCTAAGCAAGAAATTAATGAACTACATAACGTTGTAACAGGAACACTTCGCATCGGTGCTAGTTTTACAATTGGCGAATACTTACTTCCAAAAATACTCGCTAACTATGCGAATGAAAATCCACGCGTCGAAGTGCATACCTTTATCTCAAATACAGAAGAAGTTTTGCAAAGTCTTCGCTCTAATCAAATTGATATCGGCTTAGTGGAAGGGCAAGTCGTATACGCTGATGTTAACGTTGAAACATTTATGCAAGATGAAATGAAGCTCGTCGTTCCGCCAAATCATCCACTACTCCGCACAAAGGAAATAAATGAAAGCACACTCCAAGATCAAGTATGGGTACTAAGAGAAAGTGGTTCTGGTACACGCGCTTATAGTGACCGCTTTATTCATCAACACCATTTAAAAATGAAACGATTCTTTACATTCAGTAGTATCCAAAGTGTAAAGGAAGCTGTTAGTGCCGGTCTTGGCATCGCTATACTTTCTGATTGGACTGTACGGAAAGAGCTACTAGCAAAAGAACTATTCCACGTCGAAGTTCCAAATGAACAACTAATCCGTCCGTTTTCCATCGTACGCGGTAAATATTTCATTCCATCTAAAGCCATTCAAGTGTTCTTAAATCATGTAGATTCTTTTGCGAAAAAACAGAGTTGACCCTCACATTAGTGTGAAGGTTTACAATACATGTAGAAGGAGTGAAACGCATTGCGAATTGGAGAATTATCAAAAGAAACTGGCGTTAGTGAAAGATCACTAAGACATTACGAAGAAAAGGGCTTACTCCCTTCTAAGCGCCTCGCAAATGGTTACCGTGATTTTGATGAAAGTGCCATCGAAAAAGTGGAGCTTATTCAAATGTACTTACAAATTGGCTTAAATTTAGAAGAGACGGCAAGGATGCTGCGCTGCCTTGAAATTGAACCGCACCTGTACGACAATCCGTGTAGCAGTATCCTTACGCTTTACGAAGATAAACTCAATGAAGTAACAAAGCAAATCACATTACTTTCCAACATCCAAGCGAATTTGCAAAAACACGTTTCACTCCTAAAACAAGCAAAAGAAAAGGAATGATTACATGTTTGTTATACATGGCAGTTCAAGACAAAACGGAAATACAGAAGCTTTAACACATATGATGATAGAGGACATTGAAACAGAACAAATTTATTTGCGTGATCATACCGTCTATCCTATTACAGACCAACGTCATGATGCAGAAGGATTCCAATCCGTAAATGATGACTATGAGCAGTTAACCAAACGCATGCTAGAGCATGACACGATTATCTTTGCTACACCATTATATTGGTACGGAATGAGTGGACATATGAAAAACTTTGTTGATCGCTGGTCACAAAGCTTGCGCGATACATCTCTTCATTTCAAAGAAAAAATGAAAGGCAAAAAAATGTATGTTGTCATCGTTGGCGGGGATAATCCAAAGCTAAAAGCATTACCGCTTATTGCTCAATTCCAATATATCTTTGATTTTGTTGGTTCTTCATTTGAAGGTTATGTTATTGGAGATGCGAATGGACTGGATGAAATTAAAAACGATGCTGAGGCGCTGGCAAAAGCACAATTGTATAATAATAAATTTAAAAATAGCGAACAGAAATAAGTTTGACAAACCCTTTTGTATGCGCATACAATAAAAGTAATATTATGAAAGGAAGGTACTTTGACCAATGAAGTTCTAATTCTCTTATTTATTTCATCCATCACAAATAGTGAACAAAAATGATGAAAACTAGCAGGGGATTAGTCTGTCCATTTGTCGATACTTTCTTTCGAAACGATCATGTAAAAAATCGTTTATTTATGTACGATTTTTTACATACAAGGGCGACGTTTATCCTCTCTAGTGAAACTAGGGAGGTTTTTTTATGACTATTTTATTCGCACGTAATATTGAAAAGAGCTTTGGTGATCGCACACTATTTACATTACCATCACTGGAAATTCAAGCACAGGATCGCATAGGAATTGTCGGAGTCAACGGAGCTGGTAAATCTACGTTATTGCAAATATTAAGTAAAGAAATAGAAGCTGACAGAGGCATAGTAACTCATCATAGTTCTATCGCCATCATTCTTCAGCTCAGCGAAGAACTACCGGAAACCGCTTCTTCTCTCGCAAAAGGAAAATGGAGTATTTCAAACGTTACCGACGCAATGAGCGGCGGTGAACGAATGCGACTAAAGATTGCGCATGCTCTCGAACAAAATGCAGGCATTTTATTCGCTGATGAACCAACAAGCCACTTAGATATGGTCGGTACAGAGCAATTAGAAAAGGCACTTTCATCTTATAAAGGGGCACTTGTTTTAATATCGCATGACCGTGAATTTCTAGATAATATATGTACCAAAATTATTGAAATTGAAGACGGTATTATTCAAGAGTACAAAGGTAATTATTCAAACTATCGAAAACAAAAAGAACGTGAACGAATACAAAAACAAGCAGAATATGAGCAATATATACAAGAAAAAAATCGTTTAGAACAGTCCATTCTACAAAGAAAGCAACGTGCTTCTAACATGGAAAAAATCCCAACACGGTTCAGTTCATCTGAATCTAGACTTTATAGGTTAAGTGGGGCTCATGGCCAAGAACAGGTTAGTAAAGCAGCGAAAGCATTAGAGACACGTCTCGAAAAACTAGAAAAGAAGGAAAAGCCAAAGGATCTTTCTCAAGCTCAATTTGACGTGCAATACCATACACCCATTCATAGTAAGGTGGCAGTACAATTCAATAAAGCAACAAAGAAAATAGGCGACCGTATACTATTTAAAAATATGAATGGAACTATTGCCCCTGGTGCAAAGCTTGCCGTTTTAGGGGCAAATGGAAGCGGCAAAACCACTTTGTTCAACATGCTTCTCACAAACGAGCGTGGCATGCAGCTATCGAAAAGTTGTAAAATTGGATACTTCGAACAAACATTATCTATTTTAAAAACAGATAAAACCATTTTAGAAAATGTTCTAGAAGAAACAAACTATACAGAAGCATTCGTTCGCACAATACTTGCACGACTTCTATTCCGCCGTGAGGATGTTCATAAACCTGTGCACGTTCTAAGCGGGGGTGAACGAATGAAGGTTGCACTCGCAAAAGTATTTTTAGGAAACTATAATATGCTTCTGCTAGATGAACCGACAAACTATTTAGACTTAGCAACGCAAGAAGAATTAGAAACCATGTTACAAGAATATCCTGGCACAATACTTTTCATTAGCCATGACCGTGCCTTTATTCGCTCTGTTGCAGACCATATTCTACAAGTAGATGAGAGTGAACCTAGAGTATTCCACGGTAATTACGAGCAATACACAAAAAGAACCACCGGAGATTCTGTAAACGTTACTGAGCAAGAGTTGTTACGATTACAAACAAAATTAACAGAAGTCATCGGCCGAAATTCCATACCAAATCATCACAATGATATCTCATCTCTCGAACAAGAATACGAAACATTATTAGTTAAAATCCGGAAATGTAAAGAAGCACTCTAATGTCTTCCCTATATATCGACGGGACCTTCCGCATTTCCCAAGAAATATTGAATCTTCGACATAGAATACAAAAAGCCGTGCATTGAACTGCACCCCAATTGTTAGACACAGTCTAACAATTGGAGGTGCAGTTTTTTGTATGACAAAATTTACGAAGGATTTAAAGTCAACGCTCGTTCAAGGATTTAATCCGAAAATAATTTCTCAAGCAGAATATGCAAAACAGATGCATATTACAAAGGCACAATTTCAATACTGGTTACGCTTATACGAACTCCATGGAGAAGAAGGTTTACACGAGGTCTATACAAATTACACCGCAGAGTTTAAACTAGACGTACTAAATTTTATGGCTCAATCGGGTATATCGTTAATGGATACAGCGGCTATATTCATGGTTCCTTCTTTTACAACGGTTTATCAATGGAAGAAGCAATTTGAAGTAGGTGGCTTAGATGCCCTTGAACCAAAGAAAAAGGGGCGTCCATCCATGAAAAATAAAAACACAAAACATGATACTAAAAAGATTCCGGCAGAAGGTTCAGTTGAAGCGTTACAAGCTGAATTAGAACGCTTACGTATGGAAAATGCGTATTTAAAAAAGTTGAATGCCTTAGTTCAAAACAAGGAAAAATCACCAAACAAGACAAGGCACAAGTAGTCTATGAATTAAGGCATGAGTTTCAAGTGAAAGAATTAGTAAAGTTAGCGGATATCCCTCGAAGCACCTATTATTTTTATGTAAAACAAATGGATAGAATCGATCCAGATGCCGATTTAAAAGTAGAAATTAAAGCGATTTATGATGAACACGAAGGTCGTTATGGATATCGTCGTATTCGTAATGAGTTAGCCAATCGTAATCAAATAGTGAATCATAAAAAAGTGCAACGAATTATGAAAGAGTTAGGTTTAAAATGTCTTGTACGTATGAAAAAATATAAATCTTATAAAGGAACAGTTGGTAAAATTGCACCTCATATTTTAGAGCGTAAATTTACGGCAGATACGCCAAATGAAAAATGGGTAACCGATATTACAGAATTTAAATTATTCGGTGAGAAACTTTATTTATCACCTGTATTAGACTTGTATAATGGTGAAATCATTACCTATACAATTGGCTCTAGACCGACGTATTCACTTGTTTCAGAAATGTTAGAGACAGCATTAGAAGGTTTACCTGAAAATCACCAACTAATGATGCATTCAGATCAAGGGTGGCATTATCAAATGAAACAATACCGTCACGCATTACAAAAAAGAGGTATCGTACAAAGTATGTCTCGTAAAGGCAACTGTTATGACAACGCAGTAATGGAGAATTTCTTTGGAATCATGAAGTCTGAGTTTCTCTACATAAAAGAGTTTGAAAGTGTAGAGCACTTCAAAATAGAATTAGAAAAATATATAGATTATTACAATACAAAACGGATAAAGGCAAAATTAAAAATGAGCCCGGTGCAATACCGGACTCATTTTTATCAAGCTGCCTAATGAAATAACCGTGTCTAACTTTTAGGGGTCACTTCACATCAGCACGGCTTCTCACTTTAGATACGGACAGCAGTCCCGCTCACAGCAACCATTAGCATCCCTTCGCGAACTACTTCGTAATCCACGTCGATACCAACGATGGCATTCGCATTTTTTTGTCTTGCAAGAGTTTTCATCTCTTCCATTGCGATGTCACGTGCTTCTTTCAATTTGCTTTCGTAAGCGCCTGAGCGACCACCGACAACATCACGGACAGAAGCGAAAAGATCACGAACGATATTTGCACCCATAATCGCTTCTCCATTCACGATATCGACATAATCAATAATCTCTTTCCCTTGAATTGTAGAAGTTGTTGTTACAATCATACTGTACAGCCTCCCATATGAGATTTTTACATACTTATGGTGCACTAATTCAGTACAAATTATATTTACGAACTAAACTGAGCTTCGTATAACCTACTGTATCCTCCGCCTTGCTCAATTAATTCATTATGTGAACCTTGTTCTGCAATACCATCTTTATTTACAACGACGATGCGATCTGCATTTTTAATCGTTGCAAGTCTGTGAGCGATAACTAATGTTGTACGGCCAACAGATAGCTCCGCAAGCGATTTTTGAATCGCAAGTTCTGTCTCTGTATCTAATGCAGAAGTTGCTTCATCCAATATTAAAATTGGAGGGTTTTTCAAGAACATACGCGCAATAGCTAGACGCTGCTTTTGTCCACCTGAAAGTTTCACGCCGCGCTCACCGATAACAGTATCTAGACCGTCCGGCTGTGAGTAAATTAAATCTTCTAACTGCGCACGTTTTACTGCCTGCCAAATTTCAGCTTCTGATGCTTTTAAATTTCCGTAAGCGATATTTTCACGAATTGTTCCTGAGAATAAGAACACATCTTGCTGCACAATTCCAATTTGCTTACGAAGTGAAGATAATGTCATATCTTTCGTATCAATTCCATCAATTTGAATCGATCCAGATGATTGCTCATAAAAACGTGGCAATAGGCTACATAACGTCGTTTTCCCAGCTCCTGATGGTCCAACGAACGCAACTGTTTCACCTGCATGTATTTTCAAACTAATGTCATTTAAAATCGGTTCTTTGTTTTCATATCCAAACGTAATGTTGTTATATTGAATATCACCGTGTACATGCTTCACTTCCATTGCATCTTTAGAGTCTACAATGTCAGGCTCTGTTTCAAGAAGCTCTACATATCTTTTAAAACCGGCGATTCCTTTCGGATAGCTTTCGATTACCGCGTTAATTTTTTCAATTGGGCGGAAGAAAATATTCGTTAATAGAACGAATCCGATAAATCCACCGTACGTTAATTCCCCTTGCAGAACAAACCATGTACCGCATATTAAGACGAAGAGCGTTACGAGACGCATGAGCATATAACTAATCGACGAATTTAACGCCATAATTTTATACGCCATTAATTTCGTTGTACGGAAACGAGCGTTGTTCACAGCAAATTGCTCTTTCTCAAACTTTTCATTTCCGAATGCTTGTACAACGCGAATACCACCAACGTTGTTCTCAATACATGCATTGAAATCAGCAACATCTGAGAATAAACGTCTAAATGTACCTGTCATTTTTTTATTGAAGTACAGCGCTAACCATAATAGGAATGGAATGACGAAGAACGTTAATAACGCTAACTTCCAGTTGATCATCATCATAAATGAGAATGCCCCAACTAAAGTCATTACGGCGATAAATAAATCTTCTGGTCCATGGTGAGCAATTTCTCCAATTTCCATTAAATCGTTTGTAAGGCGTGAAATTAAATGACCTGTTTTATTATTATCAAAAAATCTGAATGATAGCTTTTGAATATGATCAAATAATTTCTGCCTCATATCTGTTTCAATGTTAACACCAAGCATATGTCCCCAATATGTAACGACATATTGTAAGCCTGCATTTAACATATAAACTGCGAGTAAACCGAAACAAGCCCATAAAATAAGCGTCCAGTTTTGCCCTGGCAATAACTTATCAATAAATTGATTTACGATAAGCGGGAAGCCGAGTTCTAATAATCCTGCGACAACCGCACAAGAAAAGTCGAGTATAAATAAACCTTTATACGGTTTATAGTACGAGAAAAATTTACGCAGCATATCTTACCTCCATTTTCCAAAATTAAAAAGACTCCCTAAATGATAACCATTATCAAATAATTATTCAAGTTATCCGTCTATGAAACTGAAAATAAGCTTTGCGATAGTTGTCGTTTTTTGCTGGAAAGTCGATATATTCGAATAATCGCCGATATATTTCGAGTTGCGCTGATATATTTGCAAAATCGCCGATATAAACTTCATTTACTAACTACTCTCCCATCCCCAAAAACAAAAAAGGTACCACCACAAGGTGATACCATTCCTTCTATTACATCGCTTCCGAATCCCACTCATGCTCCTGTTCAACGAATACAATACCTAATTCGTGATGTCCACCAGCATATAATGCAGTTTGTGCAAGACGAAGCTCACCATTTGTATCTAATACTTCTAATTTACAAAATGCTCCTGTCGTCTTCGTTTGAAGCGCATCATAAAATTCCTCGGCGCTTTTTGGAATGACTCCATTTACTTTCGTAATAATTTCTCCAGGCAGTAATTTCAGCTCTGCTCCAATTGTATTTGGAATTGTATCTAGTACAACGAGCCCATCATTGCGTGCAGCAAAATACGCTGGTCTTGTTTCATCGGCAATTTTTTCTTGCATCGAAATTGTGAAACGCCCAAGCATAGCGACTCCCATCGCGATAATTGCAAGTACGTGCCACCAGTAACTTGCGATTCCTAAAACGAGCACAAGTCCTGCTAACCCATAAACACGTCTTCCTGTAAATAATAAAGCTTCCGTCGGCTCATAACTTTTAATATTTCTCATAAATCCAATTAAAAATGGAACGAGGAATAGAGAATATGTATTTGAACCTATTGAAACGACAGGCCACCATGAAATAAACTGCGTTACCGCATCACCCGGTACAAGAATAAAAATAGGAACGATCCATAAACGCTTTGATTTGTGTAAACCAATCTTTAATCCACGCTTCCCCTGCCTAATCCTCGGCGTCGAATATCCTACTGCATTTTTAGAAATCAATAAGCCTTCTACAATAAGCATAACGCCTAGTAAAATAACAAGGGATACAATGGTACTCTCTTCACCTTCTCGAAGCTGTAAAAAGGAAACTGGTAGCTTAGAAGATAATAGAACACATACGATCGCAATGCTAAATGTATAAGCCGCCGATAAATATCGATACATAGCCGTTAATCCAAATAGTAACGTCCAAATTAAAATAGCCCATAAGCTTGCTTTAGAAACAACAAGTCCAAGCCCAATCGTAATAATAGATACTACTAATCCGTATCCAATCCCTGCAAATAGAGAGGTTCGCAGTTCAAACCAAATATCATAAACTCTAAAAGAAAAATCTTTTCGTTCTCTTAACATACGTAAGTATCCAACGAAGATACTACTTATTACAAATATATAGACAGCAGGGTGTAAGAAAAAACGTCCAACTGCCCGCATTATTTCAAAAATCCATGCCTCCATGAACTCATTCACCACCATTTATATCATTCTTTCTTTTTATATTATCATAACTAAACAAACGTTTGTTTAACACAAAAAAATACAGGCAGCAAACTGCCTGTATTTCTTCTTATTTTGCCATTAATTTTAATGCTGACTGTAATTGTAGATCATTTTCTCCAGAACGGATTTTTTCGATAATTTTAGTTTGAATCGCTTCAGCTGTCTTTTTATCAAGCTGTCCTGTCGCTTCCATTTCATTTGCATTTTGGAATGCTTTCAGAGCCGATTCTGTCTCTTTACTAAAGTATCCATCTTCACGACCTGGTACATAACCTAAGCTCTTAAGCATTTCCTGAGCATGTTTTACTTGTACATCATTTGAATTGTATGAAAGTGTTTTTTCAATTTGAATTGGTGTCGAATGATAATAATTTGGTTGCTTCACTTCTACTGTTGGCGCGATTCCTTTTTTATGAATCCAGTTCCCATCCGGTGTTAACCATTTAAACATCGTTAATTTAATGTTGCTGCCGTCTTTAAATGGAACAGCTTGCTGGACAGTACCTTTACCAAATGTCTTTTCACCAATTAAATCGTATCCTTCTCCTTCTTTTAACGCACCCGCTAAAATCTCTGAAGCAGAAGCACTTCCATTATCAATTAATACTGAAATTGGATATGGTTTTCTCTCTTTCAGTTCCGTAGAGAATTTCTTCTTCTCACCATTTCGCTGCTCTACTTGTAGCATCGGCTTTTTATTCGTCATAATTTCCCCTAGTATATCTTCTACACTATTTAAGTAGCCACCAGGATTACCACGCACGTCAATAACTAAGCCTTTTATATTTTTCTTCTCTAACTCTTTTAACTGATCCTTAAATTCTTTCGCTGTATTTTCAGCAAAAGAAGTGATTTGCATATAACCGATATCTTTTCCGCTCTCTTGCTTCACAGAACTAAACACTGTAAAGATCGGAATCTTTTCACGCTTAATTTTAAATACAATCGGATCAGTTACTCCCGCACGTTTAATTTCAATTGCGACAGTCGTTCCCTTTTTACCACGAATTTTTAATACTGCTTCTTCACGTGATAAGTCTTTCACACTGTTTCCATCTACAGATAAAATTTGGTCATTCGGTTTAATTCCTATCTTTTCTGCTGGTGAACCTTTAATTGGCGATACGATAATAAGCTTACCGTCCGTCTTGTTCACCTCAGCCCCAATCCCCTCTAATTCGGGATCAAGCGATTCACTAAACTGTTTGGCTGTTTCTTTATCCATATACGTGGAATAAGGGTCCTTCAGCGTAGACAACATACCTTGTATTGCACCTTCAACTAACTTTTCATCTTTCACGTCTTCCACATAACGTGAATCAATTAGTGCATACGCCTCATTAATTTTTGCCAAATTCCCTTGCGCAGTGCTAGCATTCCCACTCGAAATTGTTTGCGTTACTTCTGATGGGTTAACCCCAAATACAGACATGCCTGCAAACATTCCGCCAGCACCAATTAAAAATGCAACAACCATTCCAATAATTGCAACTCTACGTTTCAATGCGGAATTCCCCTTTCCAAAACACACAGGTGGTGTAGCAAAAGGCATCACACAGTGTGTGATGCCTTTACCTATTTCTACTATATGATAAGCTTGTACGAATTATGTTTGCAACTTTTTATACTTTTAAGAAGCGACGAATTGACATTACACTTCCCCACATACCGATTAAAGCACCGATTAACACTAGTAAACCAGCTAATTGGAATACGAATGGACTGTATGGTAGAAGCTCGAAAATTGTTCCGCCAAGTTTTTCATTAAACACACCTTGCAACGAATTATACGTAATTAGAATTAGGCCAATTGGAATAATTGATCCTAATACTCCTAAGAATAATCCCTCTAGCAAGAATGGCCAACGAATAAACCAGTTTGTTGCACCAACAAGTTTCATAATTTCAATTTCTGTACTACGAGCATAAATTGTAATTTTAATTGTATTAGAGATTAAGAACATCGCTGTGAATAAAAGACCAGCAATTAACGCAATCCCAATGTTACGACCAGTTTTTACAGTATCAAATAATCGTTCAACTTGCCCTTTTCCGTACTGAACATTACTAACAAACTGCATTTTTTCAACCTTCTTCGCGATTGTCGCTGTATCGGTTGGTTCTTTCGCTTTTACAACGAATACGTTTTTAAGTGGGTTATCTTGTTCAAATAACTCAAACGTTTTTCCACTATCACCTAAGCTTTTAATTAAACGTTTTAACTCTTCTTCTTTAGAAGAATATTTAATAGAATCTACTTTTGCAATCTTACTCATATCTTCTTCTAATTTCTTTTGATCCGCTTCTTTTGCAGCTGGATCAATGTGTACACGAATCTCTACATCTTGCTCTACTTTCGTCGCAAAATGGTTCATATTCATAATCGCTGTTAAAAAGACACCTACAAGTAATAATGTAACTGTTACTGCACTAACAGAAGCAAATGTCATCCATCCGTTACGTGATAGATTCTTTACACCTTCTCGCAAATGTCGACTAAGGGTCTTAGCCTTCATATCCGTATCCTCCCTCAATCTCATCTCGAACAATTTTTCCGCCTTCAATCGCGATTACACGATGACGGATTGTATTTACGATATCTGCATTATGCGTCGCCATAACAATCGTTGTGCCGCGCTCATTAATGCGAGTAAAAATATTCATAATATCAAGAGCTGTTTCAATATCTAAGTTACCTGTTGGCTCATCGGCAATTACAACCTTTGGTCTATTTACAATTGCTCTTGCAATAGCCACACGTTGTTGCTCCCCGCCCGAAAGCTCACTTGGAAGTGCGTCTGCACGATCTTCAAGGCCTACAAGACCTAGAACTTCTGTTACACGCTCACGAATTGCATCCGGTTCTTCTTCAATTACTTCTAAAGCAAACGAAACATTCTCATATACCGTTAATTTAGGTAGCAATTTGAAATCTTGGAAAATCACGCCTAATTGACGACGGAAATACGGAACATCTCTTTCTGCCAATGTTTCAATAGTAAGTCCATTTACATTAATAGATCCTGTAGATGGTTTCTCTTCACGATACATCATTTTAATAAATGTAGATTTTCCGGCTCCACTCGGTCCAACTACGTATACGAATTCACCTTGTTTAATGTTAACTGTAAGACCAGCAATGGCTTTCATACCATTCGGGTACTCCTTATAAACATTCGTCATTTTTATCATTATTTATCACCCAATACTTAATGATTTTTTTCGAAATACTTTTCTGTACATCTGAAAACAAAAGACATCCTTCATTTTCATTTAGTCATCCTTGTTGAAGATAGTTTACTTATGCTTTCTCATAAGCAATACCACTCTATGTAATATATTTCAGCAAAATTCTACAAACCCCATTGTAACATCAAACGGTTTCCAATTTGGATACATTTTTGTTACAGTTATGTTACATACCAGAAAAAAGGAAAACGAGTTGACTATATTATCAACTCGTCCATTTCACCTTTTTTATTTATGTTCAGCTAACCATTCAGACACTTTTTTCGCATCTTCACCTTGAATAAGTCCTGGTGACATTGAACCGCGGCCTTTTTTAATAATCTCTTCGATATCTGCAGCGTCGTACTTACCGCCTACTTTTCTTAAATCAGGTCCAGTTGCCCCTGATAAATCTGTTGCGTGACATCCCGCACAACTTCTTTGGAAAATTTGTTCTGCGCTGTCTGTGCTTGCAGACTGTTTCGAAGACTTACTCTCTTCTTTATTTCCGCATGCTCCTAAAGCAAAAACAACCGATGTCCCTAGCGCAATAGCCAACAATTTCTTTTTCACTTCTATCGCTCCCCATTGTTGATATTCTTTTTATTCCTAACACACTCATTTTCATTATAAGCATTATCTTTATATAGAAAAACTAAGGTGTATTTCATATTCCTCAAAAATACAGTGAGAACCTTGATAAAATAATGCTTTCATAAGTTGTTTCAATTCTGTGAACAACTTAAAAAACTCCTATAAAGCATCCTTTTTAAAAGGAAAATTAGAAAGTTCTATATAAATCTTTACCATATTACCGCTCTATTTTACTATTCTCTACTTTTTACAAAACAATATACAGCATTGTAATCTACATATAATCCCATCAAAAAGAGAAGTTGTCGTTTCCAACTTCTCTTCCTCTTTACTTCATCTATAAAAATAAAATCAAATTCTTTATATCCTCTATTGTCCTCAGCATGCGCCAACAATTTCGTTGGCTTTTTTTCGCTTATTAGATGCGAGAACGTAAGTAAGCATCAATAAATGGATCAATCTCTCCATCCATAACAGCTTGTACGTTACCAACCTCCGTATTTGTACGATGGTCTTTTACAAGAGAATACGGGTGGAATACGTAAGAACGGATTTGGCTACCCCATCCGATTTCTTTTTGCTCTCCGCGAATTTCATCTAATTCTGCTTGTTGCTCTTCTAGTTTCTTTTGATATAATTTCGCTTTTAACATTTTCATCGCATGCTCACGGTTTTTAATTTGAGAGCGCTCCGACTGACATGTTACAACCGTATTTGTCGGTGTATGTGTAATACGAACTGCTGAATCTGTCGTATTTACGTGCTGTCCACCAGCTCCACTTGCTCGGTACGTATCAATTTTTAAATCTTCTGTACGTACTTCGATTTCAACTTCATCATTGAACTCTGGTACAACTTCACAAGATACGAATGATGTATGACGACGCCCTGAAGAATCGAATGGTGAAATACGTACAAGACGATGTACACCTTTCTCTGCTTTTAAGTAACCGTAAGCGTTATGACCTTTAATTAATAAAGTTACACTCTTAATACCAGCTTCATCACCTGGTAAATAGTCAACCGTTTCTACTTTGAATCCGCGTTTTTCAGCCCAGCGTGTGTACATACGTAATAGCATAGAACCCCAGTCTTGTGACTCAGTTCCACCTGCACCTGGATGTAATTCTAAAATCGCATTATTTTTATCATAAGGATCACTTAATAGTAACTGAAGCTCATACTCATTCATTTCTTGAATTAAGCCTTTTACTTCTGATTCTAATTCCTCATGTAAATCTTCATCATACTCTTCTTTTAAAAGCTCATGCGTGATTTCTAAATTTTCGAACGTCTCATCTAACTGACGGAACTTTCCAACCATATCTTTTAACGCATTCGCTTCATTAATTACAGCTTGTGCGCCTTGTTGGTCATCCCAAAATCCTGCGCCCATCATTTTCTCTTCTAATTCTGCAATTTGTTTCTCCTTAGTAGGGAGGTCAAAGAGACCCCCTAAAAGCCGCTAATCGCTTAGCCATTTTCTCTAATTCCTGTCTAATTTCTACTAATTCCATTTCCTTCACCTCTATGTAATTACTGTTACTTTCGTATGAAAACAAGGGAAACTCTCTCCACTTATTACGGAAGAGAGTTTAATCCTTCTTAATTATACATTTTTGATATAAAAGTTTGCAAAACAGCCAAAGCTACCGTCCTATATTACTGAACGATACCACAGCAGTTTTTATATTTTTTACCACTACCACATTTACATAAATCGTTGCGGCCCACTTGGTCACCTTTTACAACTGGCTTTTTCTTTGCTTCTTCGCCATCGCTAGAAGGATGAACAGCTTCACCTTGAACAACTTCTTGACGTTCTAAGTTTTGTTCAATTTCAGCTTTCATAATGTAACGAGAAATTTCCTCTTCAATAGAAGCAACCATTGACTCGAACATCGCGAACCCTTCCATTTGGTACTCACGAAGTGGATCGATTTGACCGTAAGCACGTAAATGAATACCTTCACGAAGGTGATCCATCGCATCAATATGCTCTGTCCATTTCGTATCTACAACGCGGAATACAACAACCTTCTCAAACTCACGCATTTGCTCTTCTGGCATAAGCTTTTCTTTTTCATTGTATCGCTCAATTAATTTCTCAATAATTGGCTCGCTCATTTCCTCAGGAGCAAGGCGACGTAATTCTTCTTCTTTTACATCTCCGTCTTGAAGAAGGTTTGTATTTAAGTAGTCAACAAGACCTTTAATGTTCCAATCTTCTTCAATTTCCTCTTGTGTATGAAGAGCAACAGCACGTTCTACTGTAGATTTCATCATACCTTCAATAATGCCGCGTAAGTTGTCAGACTCCATTACCTCTTGACGCTGTTTGTAAATAACTTCACGTTGCTGACGAAGTACATCATCATATTGCAGTAACTGCTTACGTGCATCATAGTTATTTCCTTCAACACGTTTTTGTGCAGATTCTACCGCACGAGAAACCATTTTACTTTCAATCGGCTGAGAATCATCCATACCAAGGCGGTCCATCATTGCTTTCATATTATCTGAACCAAATCGGCGCATTAATTCATCTTCCATCGATAAGTAGAACTGCGTAACACCAGGGTCCCCTTGACGACCAGCACGACCACGTAACTGATTATCAATACGACGACTTTCGTGACGCTCTGTACCGATAACTGCTAAACCAACGTTTTTCACATCGTCTCCAAGCTTAATATCTGTACCACGACCTGCCATGTTCGTCGCGATTGTTACAGCACCTTTAATACCAGCCTCTGCAATGATATCTGCTTCACGAGCATGGTTTTTCGCATTTAAGATGTTATGACGTACACCTTTACGCGTTAACATTTTTGAAATAAGCTCTGAAGTTTCAATTGCAACTGTACCTACAAGAACAGGTTGTCCTTTTTTATGACGATTTACAATATCCTCAACAACAGCATTGAACTTACCTTCCATTGATTTAAAGATTAAATCGGCACGATCATCACGAATAATCGGTTTGTTTGTCGGAATTACAATAACGTTCATATTGTAAATGTTACGGAATTCCTCTTCCTCTGTTTTCGCTGTACCAGTCATACCAGATAATTTTTCATACATACGGAAGTAGTTCTGGAATGTAATTGTTGCAAGCGTCATGCTTTCATTTTGAATTTCTACACCTTCTTTTGCTTCAATCGCTTGGTGTAATCCTTCGCTATAACGACGACCTTTCATAAGACGACCAGTGAATTGGTCTACAATTACGATTTCGCCTTCTTGTACAACATAATCTGTATCACGATGCATAACAACGTGTGCACGAAGCCCCTGATTAATATGGTGAAGAAGTGCTACATGTTTTAAATCGAATAAGTTTTCAATATGGAAAGCTTTCTCTGCTTTCGTAATACCATCTTCTGTTAGCATTACATTTTTCGTTTTCACATCAAATGAATAATCTTTTTCATTTTCTAACGTACGAACAAATGCATTTGCAAACATGTATAGCTCTGTTGATTTTTGAGCTTGTCCTGAAATAATAAGCGGCGTACGTGCTTCATCGACTAAAATAGAATCGACTTCATCGATAATAGCAAAGTGAAGTGGACGTTGAACGCACTCCTCTTTATATAAACCCATGTTATCACGTAAGTAATCGAATCCAAGCTCATTATTTGTGCTATACGTAATATCAGCAGCATAAGCCTCTTGTTTCTCTTCGCGTGACATACTATTTAAGTTAATTCCTACCGTTAAGCCAAGGAACTCATGAAGTTGTCCCATTTCGCTCGCATCACGTTGTGCTAAATATTCATTGACTGTAACAACGTGAACACCTTTTCCTGTTAAAGCATTTAAATATACAGGTAATGTAGATGTTAACGTTTTACCTTCACCCGTTTTCATCTCAGAAATATTCCCTTCATGTAAGGCAATACCACCCATTAACTGTACGCCATATGGACGCATTCCAAGAACACGAGTTGCCGCTTCGCGAACAACTGCAAAAGCTTCAGGTAGTAAATCATCTACTGTTTCACCTTTTGTTAGACGTTCTTTAAATTCAAGCGTCTTTCCTTTTAATTGTTCATCAGTTAGTGGCTTAATAGATGACTCTAATGCATCAATTTGCTCAACTGTCTTTTGCATACGTTTAATTTGGCGTTGATTTACATCAAACACCTTTTTTAAAATACCGATCATAGGAAATACGCTCCTCTTTTTATTAAAATAAAACTTCCGATTGTTTTTCTTTTTCTCTATTACAATCAGTCGTTATAAAAATCAAATGTATGTTATGCCAATTTTTCTCCTAATTAAAAAAACTAAAATGTATATACCTAATGATAATTGTAACACTTGTCTTATAACTATGACAACAATCGGCCGATTGTCTCGTTCTAAATTAAGAAAAGTTTTTTAAAAATCTATTTTCAGCAAAAAAAGCGCAGCCTCATTCGGCTGCGCTTTCGAATTATTATTTAGTTTCGATTAAACCGTATTTCCCATCTTTACGGCCATATACAACATTAGTTTCGTTTGTATCAGCATTTGTGAAGACGAAGAAATTATGTCCTAGCATATCCATTTGTAGGATTGCCTCTTCAACGTCCATCGGTTTTAAATCGAATCGTTTTGTACGTACAAGTTCTAATTCATCTTCTTCTACCTCATCCAAAACAGCTACTGCTTCTGGAAGGATAAAGTTCGTTTTTATAGAACCTTTCTCACGTAACTTACGATTTACTTTTGTTTTATGTTTACGAATTTGTCGCTCAATTTTATCAACTACTAAATCGATAGCAGCGTACATATCGCTATTAGTTTCTTCTGCACGAAGTAATAAATCAGTAAATGGGATTGTTACCTCGACACGTTGCTTGTCAGAGTATACTTTTAAATTAACTTTAATCTCTGGGAATGTATCAAAATAACGCTCTAACTTACTTAGTTTTTTCTCTACATATTCCTTTAATGCTGGAGTTACTTCAATATTTTCACCACGAATGTTGAATTTCATAGATGAATTCCTCCTTTCAAGCCTATGTACTATAATTTCGACATTGGCTTAAAAACTCCTTCTAACTTTTTTAAAAAAATTAGTGGAATTGCGATTTTTTTATCGTTTTTTGTTGAAATGAAAAGATGCATCGTTTCTATCTTTATTTTATCCTATTAACATCGTGAATAACGAATATTTCTGTGGACAATTCGTTACAGAAAAGAAACAACTTTTTGACAACTTACCCTATAACAAAAACCCCCTTGCGAAAAACAAGAGGTTCTACTACATATATATAACGTTGCCACAAACGCAGCTTTCTCTTCCCAAAACAATATACCCTACAGTTTCACAACATTAGCTGCTTGTGGTCCACGTGCTCCATCTACAATGTCAAACTCTACTTGTTGCCCTTCTTCCAATGACTTATACCCATCTTGTTGAATAGCAGAAAAATGGACAAATACATCGTCACCATCTTCACGCTCAATAAACCCAAATCCCTTTTCTGCATTGAACCATTTCACTCTTCCTTGCATGTTCATTCCATTCCCTTCACTCTAAAAATCAGGGCATTCGCCCCATATTTTGACTATAACGAATGACAACATATGAAGTCAAAGAAGACTTATCGCCTTTTTATTATCGCTTTCGACACTGTCATATTAACTTCTACAAAGTGTCAAACTAGATACTTCCCTTGCCCCTCTTTCATATAACAAACTTCCGATTTGCCTAACTGTACTCCCTGTCGTATACACGTCATCAACGAGTAAAATATGTTGCCCAGAAAACATCTCTTCTCCCTGAAAATAAAAAGGATTGCTTCCTGACACCCTTTCTTTACGTGTCTTCTTACTTTGCTTTTCTGTTTCCCTTCTTCTTAATGATGGATAAGAAATTTTGACAGGCAAACAAGTTGCTAATAACTCAGCTTGATTAAAACCACGTTCAATTTCCCTTTCCTTACTAAGCGGAACAGCGATAACAGTTGAAACATTGGCAAAACACTTTTGAAATAAACTTCGAAAAGGACGATAAAAAATGTGCACTAACTCTGCATCCCCCCGAAACTTAAACTGCGCTACTATTTCTTTCATCTCATCATCATACATATATAACGAACGGTTTTTAAAAGAACGATACTTCTCCTCTTTCATCCACCTTATACAATCTATACAAATACCGTCTTCTTGAAATGAGGCAGGAACAAATTCTAAAGGTCGCCCGCACTCCATGCAAATTTCTCCTATAATATAGGAAAGTTTCTGCTCACATCTATCACATATATATTTTCTATGACACTTTACAAAAAAAGTGTACCAACTAACCTTTTCTACAAAACACTCATCACAAAGTAAACAATGCATTAATCGATCAATCCTTGTTCTTTCGCATTTTTATTCATACCTTGAATATGTTTTTTCGCGCGCACCATCGCCTCTGTCTTGCCATAGTGAAAATAAATGACCTCTCCATACGGTGCTTCAAAGCTCCGCCCTGCTCGGCCCGCAATTTGTACGAGCGCACTTTCTGAAAATATTTCTTCTTCCGCCCCTAAAACTGCAACTTGCAAATTTATCACCGTTACGCCTCGCTCTAAAATTGTCGTTGTAACTAATAATGGGATTTCTCCCTTTCTGAACGCTGCGACTTTCTCTTTTCTCATCGGATCTTCTGCATGTACCCCTTCAACTTTATTATGCAATGATTTCAATAACGAGCTTATTTCTTCTATATATCGTACATGGGGAACGAATAAAAAAACAGGATACTTTTTGTTTAAGTACATCTTTAACCATTGTAGTAAAACTCGAGGAATTCTTTCACGGTTGAGGCTTTTCTTCCAATTTCCGCACCAGCAAAATAGGGGAACTGGCAACGGATGACGGTGATATCGTCCAGAAACAATAACACCTTTTTGTTCACCTTTTCTAAATTTTCGCTTCCACGTTTCATCTGGAGTCGCAGTTAAATAAATACGCGCCGCTTTTTCTTTCATCGCTTGTTTTACCGCGTACTGTAACATTTGATCTGCACAATATGGAAAAGCATCTATCTCATCTACAACTATGACATGAAACGCCCTATAATAACGTAATAATTGATGCGTGGTCGCAACGACTAGTACTGCATCTTTTTCTTTATCTACACTCCCTCCATATAAAGCCGCTACCTTTATATATGGAAATACTTTTTGTAATCTCGGTGCTAATTCCAAAACAACATCCGTTCTTGGCGTTGCGATACAAACTCTTTCTCCTTTTTGAAGCGCTTCGTTAATACCGTAAAACAACATCTCTGTTTTCCCAGCCCCGCATACAGCCCAAATAAAAAATGATTCTTTTTGCTTAATAGCCTCTATAACTCCTTGCGCCGCCAAATTCTGGCCAGTAGACAACGTCCCGTTCCACTGTAACAAATTTGAATTCTTTTCTCTCTTTCTTTCAGCAATCCCGCGAACAAGTACAGCACATTCACTTACTCTCCCCATCGTTATACACTTCCGGCAATATGTGCACACTTTACTGCATCTTTTACATAAAAACGACGCAAATAGCCGCCGATCTACATTTCCACAGCGTTGGCACATATATTTAGAATTCTTCTTTTTTACACCTTGTACACATACGATCTCTCCCTTTTTTTTCAAATCGTTTAATTTCCTCTGTAAATCTGAAGAAAGTTCTTCTAATAGCAACTGTTTTCCCGCTACCATCAACAATCACCTCCAGCACTACTATAAACCTTTCTCATCATTTCGTAAAAACTCAAAAAAGCCGATAACCTACTTATAAAATATTGAGACTCCCACGACTAAAGTCGCAAGCCCTAATCCTTACGGATTGACGGGTGGGATTCTTGAATGACTAAACGTTCGCAGTCCATTTCTGTTTTGAACAGACTTCAAGATGAGGGCATCTCATTGCCCCTCCTAAGACAGTGCGTATAGCATCTTAGGCTGATTGACTGTTACCATCAATCACAGTTGCGTAGCGAATATTCATCGCCCCAACAATATCACGATGTTTCTCAAATCCACATCGGCACTTGTATTTTCTGTCTGGTGCTTTGTTCTTTTCAGAACATTTCGGACATGTTTGACTTGTATAAGCAGGGTTCACATATTCTACCTTAATACCAACTAAATTCGCTTTGTATTCAATGAATTGTGCTAAACGATAGAATGACCAAGTGTGTAGATTTTTCTCGTTTTTACGGCTTGTTCTTGCCGTCTGTCTAATATTCGTTAGTTGTTCTAAACGAATAACAGAAATGTTATTATCAGTTGCAAAGTCAATGATTTCACGACTTACTTTGTGGTCTTGGTCTTGCATCCATCTTTGTTCTTTATCATCAAGTTGTCGAATGGCATTTAATTTCTTATTTTCACCTAACTTCTTACGAACACTACGAAACTTACGTTTCATATATTTGTTTTGTCTACCATTGCCGAAGAAACGAACTTTCTCATCGTCTGTGATGGCTACCGCAGGGACTTTAAGACCTAAATCTACCCCTAAAATCTTCGTTCCTGTTTTTTCATTTGTAGGAATTGTGACAGATATTTGAGCAATCCACTTATTAGATTTCTTCGTGATACGAAGTGTACCTAACTTGTGTGTTAACAAATTAAAATTGCGATTATATTTATCAGTTAATAAAGCACGAACCTTTAAGCGAGTTGATTTTCCATTTACCATGAGTGGAACTGAAATGTGCGTGAAGTCAAACGAATAGTTTTGATTGTTCCATACACAAACAGGTCTCTTTAGAATCGGAATAACTTTGTATTTACTTTTTTTCACCTTTGTAGAAAACACACTTTTAGCGTCTTTAATTGCTTGGTTCTTCACTGCGCTTGGAAGATTCGCTTCAACATCTTTTGTACTTTTCTTAGTGCTCTTCTTCGCTTCAGCCATTTCAGATACAAGTGTATTAATGACTTTGATATACTCATAGCTACTTTGTTCCAATAACTGAATTTGTTCTTTTGTTGGAAGCAATTTAACTTTGACTGTGATTGTTTGTGACACAATTTTCACCCCCTCTTCTTTTGATTTTCAACATACTGTTTAATTGTCTCAGTCGATACATTTCCAGCAGTAGAAACAAAATAGGAACGTGTCCATAGACTTGGCAAGTGTTGAAGATGAGGAACCTCTTCTCTCAAACGCTTCGATGTCACTCCTTTAATTTTCGCCATTGTGTCAGCAGGACTAAGTGTTGGTAGTGTATTTAAGAACAAGTGAACGTGGTCTTTGTCGCATTCCATTGCGACAATAGCAACATCCATTTCTCCGCATATTTCTTGAACCAACTCTTTGAAACGTTCTTCTACTTTTGTGTTAAGAAAAATTTTTCTTCTGTATCGCGGGCAAAACACAAAATGGTAGTTAATTAATGACACAGTTGTTTTGGTTCTTCTATAATCATTTATCATATTCACATTGTATCAGTTTTACTTTTAAACTACACCACAAAAGATACCAATATTTTGGATACTTAAAGTACCACAAACTTAGCGATTTTTAGTGGTACTCCGTATCCAACCTCACTTTCATCCCATGCCTAAAGGCGATGGGCTTTCCCGTTCGGAAAGGGCTGTAAGCTATCGACTTTATACACTTTTTTTATTCTTTTATAAATCCTAGAATCGACCGTATCCTAAGAAATGTTTTTGGTTATACGAACTGTTAATATCACCGTATGCAATTCCTTTATCACTAGCATGAATCATTTGGCCATTACCAACGTAAATACCGATGTGAGATGGACCTGCTTTATAAGTACCTTGGAAGAATACTAAGTCTCCTGGTTGTGGGCTACCTACTTTAGAAACTGAATTCCAGTAACCTGCAACGTCTTGACGACCTACACCAAAAATGTAAGAAATGAATCCACTACAGTCAAAACCACCGTTTGATGGAGATGCACTTCCCCAAACATATGGTAAACCTAAGTAGCTTTGTGCTTTACCAATTACGCCACCCACATTTGAAGCTGGCTTTTTCTCTTCTTGTTTAGGTGCTTCTTTCTTAGGCTCTTCTTTTTTTGGTTCTTCTTTTTTAGGCTCTTCTTTTTGAGCTTGTCCACCATTGTTTGCTGGTGCAACTTGCTCTGCAGGTGCTTGTGCTGGTTGAGCTTGCGCAGCTTTAGCAGCTTGCTCAGCTTGTTTTTGAGCAGCAGCTTCTTGTGCAGCTTTTGCTTGTGCTTCTTCTTCGGCAATGCGTTGTAATTGTAATGCTTGTTTCTCAAGCTCTTTCAATTGACCTTCCGTGCTTGTCATTGAAGTTACAACTGTATCCATTTTACCGCTTAAATCGTTTACCGCTGTTGCTTTTTTCTCTTTTTCAGCGTCAAGTTCTTTCTTAGCAGTTTCAATTTGAGCTTGTGCTTCTTTTAATTCTTTTTGTTTTTCTTTTACCGTTGCAACATCTTTTTTCACACTAGCTTGGTCTTCTTGTTGTGTTTTCATGATATCTTCATCAGACTCAAGAATTTTAGAAACAGAAGTTAAACGATCAACTAAATCTGCAACGTTTTTAGAGTTTACAAGAACTTCTGTTACAACGTTCGTATTTGGTTGTTCTTGAAGTGCAACTAAACGCTTTCTTAATAGTTCTTCACGTTTTGCAATCTTTGTTTGTAATTCTGCAATATCTTTATTTTTCTTTTCAATTAATTGCTCAGTATCAGCAACTTTTTTCGTTGTTTCATCAAGCTTTGCAGCATTCTCTTGAACAGATTTATCTAAACCTTGAATTGTTTTGTTTAAGTCATTCATTTGTTTTTGTAATTCATCACGTTCTTGTTGTTGTTTATGTAAAGTGTCATTTTGTGTGTTAATTTGTGATTTCACGTCAGAAATTTTATCTTCTGCAAATACATTTGGTGTTAGCCCAGAAAACATTAATCCTGCAACTAATGCACAAGATGCCATTTTTAGCTTTTTCATTTTATTTTTTACACCGCTTTCTTTTTTCTTTTTCCGTATATAACCTATAAAATTTATACCATAATTCGGGATTTTTTTTGCTAATGTTACGTTTTTGTAAAACAAATGTAATATTATATGTAGCTCTAGCGCAAAATGCGTATATTTTTGTATGTATGTGTAGAAATTTATATACTTTTCTCACTTCTATAAACAAAGAAAAAACGTAAGGAATCCCTTACGTTTTATTAAATATACGAATACAAATGAAATGCTACTTCATCCATTTCTCAGCCCAATTTTGGACCTCATCCATAACACTTTCTAACGCTTTTCCCTTGTCAGTTAAGCCATACTCGATTCGAACTGGTACTTCTGGATAGACATTACGAACTACAATGCCCTCGCTTTCCAATTCCTTTAAACGCTCTGACAACATACGATCGCTCATATTTGGGATAATATCTGCGATTTCTCTAAAACGTTTCGACTCTTCAAGCAAAGATTTAATAATTAAGCCAGTCCACTTCTTACTAAGCAGAGTAAAAGCTGACTCAAACTTTGGACATAAACAAGAATTATGCTCCATATGTTTCACCTCTCTTCTATTATAATATAGTTTCTTGTAAAAAGTAAGTTATAAAACTTTCCTCATTATTTTATTTTACGTACATTTTAACATTTCCAAATATTAACTTGTCAACTAAACGTAACATACCCGTAAAAAAACCCTCTTAAAAAGAGAGCTTTTTATATCTTTATTACTTCGTATACCATCCAAGACCTAATGCACCTTCACCTAAGTGCGTACCAATTACAGCTCCAAAATAACCTGTACGAATTGTGACGTGAGGATATTTTGCTTCTAATTCTTTCTTCCATTCATTCGCTTCTTCTTCACGTTGTGCATGAATGATAACTGCTTCCATAGGTACACCTTTACTTGCTTGCTCATCAAAAATTTCAATGATACGTTTTAATGCTTTTTTACGTGTACGAATCTTTTCAAACGGAATAATGATTTTATCTCTAAAATATAAAACTGGCTTCACTTGTAACAGACTGCCGATGAAAGCTTGCGCGCTATTCAATCGACCACCACGTTGTAAATGATGTAAATCATCAACTACAAAATAGGCGTCCATCGTTTTCTTCATTTCATCAAAACGAGCGATAATCTCTTTTGGGTTCTTTCCTTCACTTGCTAACTTTGCACCTTCACGCACATAAAATCCTTGTACTTCACAACTAATTTCAGAGTCATACGTGTATACATCAATACCCTCTACCATCTGTCCAGCTGTCGTTGATGTTTGATATGTACCACTAATTCCACTTGATAGGTGAATACTAATAACTGCATCATAATCTTTAGCTAGTTCTTCATATAGCTCAACAAACTTTCCGATTGCTGGTTGAGAAGTTTTTGGAAGTTCCTCTTGTTCACGTACTTTCACATAAAAATCATCTGCTGAAATTTCAGCTTCTTCTTGATAAGATTCTGTTCCAAACACAACGTTTAATGGAATCATATATATATTGAGTTCATCACGAATTTGCTTCGGTATATATGCCGTACTATCAGTAACAATAGCTATTTTCATTTTCGTACCTGCCTTATAAAAAGTTTTATTTCCTAATTTTACACGAAAACTACAAATGGTGCATCCATACATGAAAATGCCGGTTGAAATTATACCTACCATCTCGACAAATTACAACAAAAAGATAAAATACTCACCAAAAACTTCAGCATATTTAGAAAAAATGTTTGAATATAAAAAGGCTCGCTTTTAAAATGGAAAGTACTAGTCATTTTGATAGATAGGGGCGTACACAAGTGCTATTACAATATTTAACAATCAAAGACTACGGCGAACACGAAATCGTCATTCAAAAATCAAGATTTATTTGTTATATTAGCCGAGCAACGACTGAGGAAGAGGCTCAAGAATTTATACAAAAAATAAAAAAACAACATTGGAATGCAACACATAATTGTTCCGCTTATTTAATTGGCGAACAAGATCATATTCAAAAAGCAAATGATGACGGCGAGCCTAGCGGTACAGCTGGCGTACCAATGCTGGAAGTACTTAAAAAACGTGGACTAAAAGATACCGTTGTTGTTGTAACACGCTATTTTGGTGGCATTAAACTTGGTGCAGGTGGATTAATTCGTGCATATGGAAAGTGTACAAGCGAAGGCATTAATCATGTCGGTGTTGTCCAGCGAAAACTAATGCGTGTGATGCAAACCGAGATTGATTACACATTACTTGGCAAAGTGGAAAATGAATTACGCAATTCAAAATATGCCATTAAAGATATTCATTATCTAGAAAATGTCACATTTGATACGTATGTAGAAGAAGACGGCAAACAAGCATTTACAGATTGGATGATTGAATTAACAAACGGGAAATGTACAATTACAGAAGGAGATATGTTGTACTTAGAACAAGATGTTATCTAAGCATAACCCATTTATCACCTTCAAAGATTAATGTAGTGAATTACTTCCCTACAAATGAACTAACGAACTAAGGAGATTATATATGGAAGAACGTTATTATCATCTCCAAAATAGCAGAATAAAAAAGAAGCGAAGAAGGAAACTTTTCTTCTTCCTTATTTTCGCATTTTTATTTGGCAGCATAGGAGTTTATGTGTTAAATTCTTACTCTTCTCTTATGGGGATGTATAGTGGTTTTACTCGTGAAAAATCAGATTTAAGAAACAAAGATGTAGAAATTACAAAAGAACCTTTTACAATTCTCATTATGGGTATAGAAGATTATGCGACAGATGGTCAAAATGGTCGTACAGACTCATTAATGTTTGCAACAGTCAATCCAAAAACGCAAAAGATTTCACTTATGAGTATTCCTCGTGATTCTCGAGTTAAAATTGTTGGCAAAAATAAGGAAGACAAAATTAACGCTGCCCATGCTTACGGCGGAGAAGAAATGGCAATCAAAACTGTCGAAGGCTTTCTAAAAGTTCCTGTAGACCATTATCTGAAAATTGATTTCCAAGGCTTTAAAGGTATCGTTGATGCTGTTGGCGGCGTTACCGTTGACGTACCCTTCGATTTCTGGGAGCGCTCTGACGTGGATTACTACAAAAAAATTCAGTTTAAGCAAGGACAGCAAAACTTAAACGGTGAAGAAGCACTTGCTTACGTCCGTATGCGAAAGCAAGATCCAAATGGCGATTATGGTCGAGCTGCTAGACAAAGACAATTACTGGCCGCTGTTGCTCATAAACTAAACTCCACCTCTACTGTATTTAAAATTAAAGATTTAACAGCTGTCGTTGGAAAATATATAAAAACCGACATTCCTATTTCAGACGGACTTGCTCTTTACAATAAACTTTCTGGATTTGATCCTTCTACAATGCAAACGTTAAAGCTTGAAGGCGAAGACAAAAAGATAGGCGGTATTTATTACTTCCTTCCAGATCCAATCAGTGTAGAAACGGTGCGTAACGAAATTGAAAAAGAATTAGGAGAAAAAGCAAAAAATCCAACTACAAAAAACAACTCAAATCCTGATTTAAATTCAAGTTCTAACTCTAACGAACAAACAAAAAAAGAGACAAACCAAAATAAAACACCAACTGATCCGCCACCTTCTACAAATGCTCATGCAGAGTGGATTATGCGCAATCAGCCGTAAAAAAAAAGGCCCAATCTATCCGATTGGGCCCTTTTTTTTTTACTTATTAAAGTGTTGTAAAATCGCTTCTACAATACGCTCTGATGCACGACCATCACCATAAGGGTTAGATGCTTTCGCCATCTTATCATGGGCTTCTTTATCTGATAACAGCTCATCAGCAAGACCAAAGATTGTCTCTTCGTCTGTTCCTGCTAATTTCAGCGTACCTGCTTCAATACCTTCAGGACGCTCTGTTGTATCACGAAGAACAAGAACTGGTACCCCAAGTGATGGAGCTTCTTCTTGTACACCACCAGAATCCGTTAACATTAAGTATGAACGAGCTGCAACATTGTGGAAATCAATTACATCTAGCGGCTCAATTAAATGAATACGGTTATGTTCACCTAAAATTTCATTTGCTATTTCACGAACAACAGGGTTCATATGAACAGGGTACACAACTTGTACATCTTCATGCTTATCAACAAGACGCTTAATTGCACGGAACATATTGCGCATCGGTTCACCTAAGTTTTCACGGCGGTGAGCTGTCATAAGTACAAGACGATCATTTCCAAGTTTCTCTAGTACAGGATGACTATATGTTTCTTTTACAGTCGTTTGTAGCGCGTCAATTGCTGTATTTCCTGTAATGAAAATACGTGACTCATCTTTATTTTCCTTCTGTAAGTTCGTTGCTGATTTTGCTGTTGGTGAGAAATGAAGATCCGCCATTACACCTGTTAATTGACGATTCATCTCTTCTGGGTATGGAGAATACTTATCCCACGTACGAAGGCCCGCCTCAACATGACCTACTGGAATTTGATTATAAAAAGCAGCTAAGCTTGCAATAAATGTTGTTGTTGTATCACCATGTACAAGTACAATATCCGGCTTCGCTTCTTTCATTACTTTATCCAAACCTTCTAAACCACGCGTTGTAACATCAATTAAAGTTTGGCGGTCTTTCATGATATTTAAATCGAAATCTGGCGTAATTCCAAAGATACTTAATACTTGATCTAACATTTGGCGATGCTGTGCTGTTACAGTCACAATCGATTCAATTTTTTCTGGGTGTTTTTGCAACTCTAATACAAGAGGTGCCATTTTAATTGCTTCTGGACGTGTCCCGAAAATTGTCATTACTTTTAAACGTTCAGTCATGTGATTGCCTCTTTTCTTTCACTAATTACAGCTTCTATTATGACATATAAAAATATGCATGAGTACATCCCTTTTTAACGCATAACAGAAACTTTTCTATTACAAATACTTTTTCTTCCCACCGAGTAATAATCTATCTTTTGTTTCTTAACATCTTCATCAGTATAACAATTTCTCCCATCAAATAAAATAGGCTCCCTCATAAGTTGTACGTACTTTTCTAACGGATAAGTTTGAATATCTTCCCATTCTGTTACGATAAAAACCGCACTCGCATCTCTAATCGATTCATCTATACATCTACTATATTGTATAGCATCTCCAAATATATTTTTTACATATTGAATTGCTTTTGGGTCGTAAAGAACAATTTCTGCACCTATATTAAGTAATGCTTCTATTATAATAAGAGATGATGCCTCTCTAATATCATCCGTATTCGGTTTAAAGGATGCGCCAAGAACTGCAATCCGCTTTTTACTCATGTTCATAACTTTTTTCGCTTTTTCAATCAATAGCAGCTGTTGCTTATTATTTACTTCAATAACCGCTTTTAACAAACGAAAATCATGAGCAACATTTCCCGCAATTTGCACCAGCGCTTTCGTATCTTTCGGAAAACACGACCCTCCGTAGCCAATGCCCGCATTTAAAAAAGATGCACCAATTCTCTTATCCATTCCCATCCCTTTGGCAACATCCAATACATTCGCGCCTACCTTCTCACATATATTTGAAATTTCATTAATGAAACTAATCTTTGTAGCTAAAAAGGCATTCGACGCGTATTTAATCATCTCTGCACTTTTAATATCTGTAACATACGTTTCTAAACATAATTCACTATACAAACTCTCTACTCTTCTTGCTACTTCCTCGCTATCCGCTCCAATTACAATACGATCTCCATGAAAGAAATCATAAATACCTGAACCTTCACGCAAAAACTCTGGATTCGATACGATATGTACTGTATGCCTCCCTTTTAACTTCTCCTCAATCCATCCCTTCATTACATCATTTGTACCTACTGGAACTGTACTTTTCGTAACAACAATAATATCGTTCGTCGCGTATAATCCAATATCGTTACAAGCACTCTGAATATACGTTAAATCTGCCGTCCCATCTAATAAAGGTGGTGTTCCAACTGCAATAAATATAAACTCTACATCATCAAATGCCTCTTCTTTATTTGATGTAAAAATTAAAGCATTATTCTCATATGCATAATTTATTAATTCATGTAATCTAACCTCATAAATAGGTAAATCCCCTTGTTTTATCCGTTCAATTTTTTCATCATCTATATCAAAACATGTAACTGAATGCCCTAATTTTGCCAATCCTACTCCTGTAATCAATCCAACATATCCAGTACCTACTATCGTAATTTTCATTTCTTTTTCGCACAGGAATTTACAATAGAAAAGATATGAAATATAGAACTCTCCCTGCGCTTCCCCCTCTCATATTAAAAATGAGAAAACCCTTTTCCTTTTTCATTATATGAATTACTTCTCTTATTTTTTTTAAAGTTTTTGTAAAATTAAATGCACTATAAAGTAAAACTTAATCAGTAAGAATGAGGCTGCCAGTTTACGCGTAATAAATTCCCACATTTTAACACGAGACTTACTCATTTCTACGTGCAACACTTATAATACTGAAATAAAAGTATTCACTATCGAAGAAAAAGAGAAAATGTCACATTCCGAAGTCCAGTACGATTAACCTTCTTATATGATTCAACATTCTATATACAATTGTCATATATTTTATTCGCTTCCATTAACCGTAAAAAGAAAAAAAGATTGAATTCTAATCTTTTTGTGATACCATATGTTATGAGCCTGTAAACAAACATCATAATTTTCAGATAAATATATTTTCAAAAAAAAAAATTACGTTAGACTATAAAGGGTGGGGTATTAATGGACTCACAAGTGATTTATGCCATTTTGGCATCTTTCATCACTGTACTTGTCGTTACTCCTTTAGTTATTAAATTAGCTTTTAAAATAGGAGCGACAGATAAGCCAAACGCACGTAAAGTGCACCAAAAGATTATGCCACGTCTTGGCGGGTTAGCAATATTTATTGGTGTAGCTGTAGGATTTGTTGTCGGTGGCTTATATGAGCAAAGAATGTTATCGATAACGCTAGGTGCAATTATCATTGTAATCATCGGAATTTTAGATGATATGTACGAGTTATCTGCGAGAGTAAAATTCGGTGGACAACTGTTAGTTGCCATTATGATTGTAAAAAGTGGATTATTAGTGCAAGTATTATATATCCCATTCATTGGGGATACTGAACTTGGATGGCTTGCTTATCCAATTACAGTATTTTGGCTTGTAGGTATTACGAATGCAATCAACTTAATTGACGGCTTAGATGGATTATCTGCTGGGATTTCATCTATCGTACTTGCAACGCTAGCATATATGGCCTTCACTAGCCCATGGGGTACTGGAACAGCTATTATCTTGCCACTTGCATTAATTATATTAGCAAGTACAATTGGATTTTTATTCTACAACTTCCATCCAGCAAAAATTTTCATGGGAGATACAGGAGCACTATTTTTAGGATACTGTATTTCTGTTATATCGTTACTTGGATTATACAAAAGTGTAACGTTATTCAGTTTTATCGTTCCAATTATCATTTTAGGTGTACCTATATTTGATACGATATTTGCAATCATCCGTCGTATCGTAAATAAAAAACCTATTTCAGCACCAGATAAATCGCATTTACATCACCGCTTACTTGCAATGGGATTCTCTCATCGCAAAACGGTACTAATTATATACGCATTCGGTATTTTCTTTAGTGTAAATGCCATTATTTTTACTACTGCAACGTTATGGTTATCCATTATTCTTCTTTTCGCTTTGATTTTCTTCACAGAAATCATCGCTGAAATAATCGGGCTTGTACATGAACGCTACAAACCAATCATTTCCTTTTATAAAAAAGTGAAAAAACGCGAAGACTAATTGTAGTATAGCCTTTTCAATTATGAAATATTCAAATAGCATCCTCTTTCTTATAAGAGGATGCTATTTTTTATTCTCATTTTATATTTCCAAAATATAGATTGTTTGAGAGTTCCTCTATTGGAGAAAGATATACATAATAAGAAAAGTATCAAGTTTTCTTTTTTACATCTTGATTGTCAAACTGAGGGTGAATGTTATGATCAAGCGAGTATTTCAATGTATTATTTTATTTTTAACGATTACTATGTACGTATCATCTAATACTGAAGCAACAACTGTTATTCCTGCTGAATATCATCCAAATACTGAAACAACTTCTCCTACACAAAAAATTGCGTACTTAACATTTGATGACGGTCCAAACAAATATACTACACAAATTTTAAACATCTTAAAAGAAAAGAACGGAAAAGCAACTTTCTTTGTTATTGGTGGAAAAGTACCACATTATAAAAAGACAATGCAACGATTAATTAAAGACGGACATTATATCGGACTTCACAGTATGTCACATGATGTAAAACGCCTTTACACTGGTGACCCTTCCACTTTAATTGCAGAAATGGAGCAAACACAAAGCATTGTCCAGCAAGTTACGAAATTAAATACACATCTCGTTCGCGTTCCATATGGTAGTATGCCTTATTTAAAGAAGAATTACCGTGACGCACTTGTATCGGCCCAGTATAAAATGTGGGATTGGACGATCGATACATACGACTGGAAAAGCTATGACAATCCTTCTGCCATACTCGAAAGAGTACGTAATCAAAGTGATGAACAAGTCGAAGTCATTTTAATGCATGATTCGAGTGTAACCGTACAAATACTGCCAAAAGTAATTGATTACTTACAGTCACAAGGATACAAACTTCTTCCCTATAATCCTTCTTCTCATCTCAAGGTAAATTTTTGGAAAGACACAAGATTGTAACAGCTTTAGTGCCTATGTGCTAAAGCTGTTTTATTTTTCTCTTCCCACCCTTCCCATTTTTGTGTAAAATTTTAAATAGTGATGAAGTTTCGAGGTGAATAGAAATGAAACGAATAGATCTCATTTTTAACGCAATACAAAAAGGCAATTATACAGAAGGTGTAACCGCATCAGAACTCGCTACATTTCTGCAACTAGATCGCGCCAATGTAAGTAGCGATTTAAACAAACTTGTAAAAGATAAACGTTTATTAAAAACAAATACGCGACCTGTTCGTTTTTACATAGAAACGAACACTTCGTTGGAAACGCATTCAAAAGGCATAACTTCATTAGATACATTTGCAATTGAAAATACGAGCCTTAAAATTGCAATTGAAAAAGCGAAAGCTTCTATTCTCTATCCTCCAAACGGTATGCATACTTTACTACTGGGAGAAACAGGGGTCGGAAAGTCTATGTTTGCTTCTTTAATGCACGAATATGCAATTGAAGTTGAACAGCTTCCCAAAGATGCACCATTTATCGTCTTTAACTGTGCTGATTATGCAAATAATCCCCAGTTACTACTCGGGCAATTATTTGGGATTAAAAAAGGAGCTTATACAGGAGCAAGTGATCAAAAAGGGTTAATTGAAAAAGCACATGAAGGAATTCTTTTCTTAGATGAAGTACATCGCCTGCCTCCAGAGGGACAAGAAATGCTTTTCACCTTTATTGACCGCGGAGTATACCGCCGCCTTGGAGAAACAGAGAACGAACGTAAAGCACAAGTATTAATCATTACTGCAACAACAGAAGAACCAAATTCATTTTTATTAAAAACATTTACAAGACGTATACCGATGACTGTTACGCTGCCACCACTTCGTGAGCGTACACATAAAGAGCGCTTTGCTTTACTACAGCTATTTTTCACAAATGAAGCAATTCGTCTGCGAAAAGACATTCACGTTAGCCCAAATGCAATGCGTGCTTTCGTCTTTTACAATTGTCCCAATAACATCGGTCAATTAAAAACAGATGTTCAAATTGCATGTGCGAAAGCCTATTCTGATTTGGTCACAAAGAAACGTGATTCTGTCTATGTTTCAAGTACAGATTTACCTTGGTATATGAAAGAAGGGTTGTTCATTGAAAGAAAGAGCCGTCACTTATACCAAATACCAAATGAAACATTTGTATTTACAGGTGAGGAAGGTTGGAGTAATCATAAAACAGAAAATGAAAAACGCTCTTCTATTTACGATTATATTGATTATAAATACGAAGAACTTCAAGCACGTGGTATTGAAGAGGAAGAATTAGAATTACTAATAGAAAATGATGTTCAAAGCTTTTTCGTACAATATTTTAACCAAATATCCAAAAAAACAAGCCATGAAAATGTTTTTAAAATTGTGGATCGTAATATCGTTTCCGTATGTGAAAAAATAGCGGAACTTGCTGAAAAGCATTTATCTAAGACGTTTGATGAAAAAGTATTTCTTGCTTTAAGTTTACATGTACAGACAACTCTACAACGTTTACAGAGCGGAAAACAAATACATCACCCACAATTAAATCAAATTCGTACGAAATATAAAGAAGCTTTTTCCGTAGCTATGCAATGCATTCAACTACTGGAGGAAGAATTACAAATAACAATGCCTATTGATGAAGCTGGCTTTTTAACAATGTTCTTCGTTGTTGATCCAATTCCTGCCTCACAAACAGAAGTAAAAGTATTAATATTAGCACACGGTAATGGCATCGCAACTGAAATGGCAAACGTTGCAAACGAACTTCTCGGTATTGAGGAAGTAACCGGTATTGATATGCCGTTACACGAATCACCGAAAGATTTCTTGGAACGTGTGAAAGTGTATATGAAAACACTACAAAATGTAAATGGGCTTCTCTTACTTGTCGATATGGGGTCACTTGCTTATATCGGTGACATATTAGAAACTGAGTTCAAAATCCCTGTACGTGTTCTCTCGATGACGAGCACACCACATGCACTAGAAGCAGCTCGAAAAGCTCAGCTCGGTTATTCATTAGATGCGCTGTATGAAACAGTAAAAAATTTAACACCGTTTTACTTAAACGTACAAGAAGAAAAGAAAAAACCTCTCTCTCCAATGAAATCTGTTATTTTAACAGCTTGTTTAACTGGTGAAGGAAGTGCTTTAGCTATTCAAAAAATGTTAGAGAACTATTTACGATTTGATAAAGACTTAATTGAAATTATTCCGATTAGTATCGTCCATGAAAAAGATTTAACGAAAATGATCGAGAACATAAAAAAAGAGCGTAATATCATTTGTATCGTCACGAATTTCGATGTGCAAGTGCCGTGCTTAACATATCATTTCCAAGACATCGTAAACTACACAGCAATTCAGCCCATTCAAGAATTAATTACGTATGAAGAAACATATGCAAAAATGGCGGATATTCTTGAACAACAAATGCAGCGTAACGATGGGGCATTACTTATTAAAACAATTCGTTACGCATTAAATACAATTCAAGAATTAATTTCCTTACAGCTAACTCCTGATAGCTTAATGGGGGTTATTCTGCATATGAGCTGTATGGTTGACCGTCTTCAAAAAGGAGAAAGCCTTCTTCCTCACCCTGATAAAGAGAAAAGAAGACAAGATGAATACTGGATGTATATGAAAGTAAAAAAAGCATTGCAACCGATTGAAAATACATTTGAAATACAAATACCTGATGACGAAGTATTTTACGTTATGGACTTCTTTATTAAAAATCAGCCTGTTAAAAATTAATTGAGGCCGTTTTTAAAAATATCGACCGTAACGTGAGTTATATCGGCGATTTTCAAAACATATCGATTTACCGACAATAATCGCTAAAACTAGCACCTTATATAATGAGAAAAGGCTGTTCCAACATATGGACAGCCTTTTCATCTACTTCTTTACTTTTCTAACTCGCCCTCTTATTTCTCCTCTTTTTTGTGATTTCGTATGGACATTAACATATACATTTGCTTGAATAATTTCTTGAAGTAAATGTACAAATGATTTCCCTTGTAAAGGTCCCTCAAAATCCTCTACATTCACTACACCAGTAATACTTCCCTCGTTCAAACTAATCCCTTGCTCCAGTGGACCATACAAATATAAAACAACAGGACCAATTTGAGTAGACTTCCCTAAATGAATTTGACACGATGTAACCTTTTCTATATTTTTTAGTATTACTCTGTAATGCAATTTCGTTAAATCATCACTAAAAATAAACTCTGCTACCCCAAAAGCTTCTGTATTTACAGGAGGCACTTCCCTCTTACCTGTTAACCTGGCAAAGAAATGTGTTGTCATAAGGCATTCTCCTTATATAAATTTCCCAGCACTACTTCTACTACTTTATGGTTTAGACATAATCATTTATGACTTTTTCAATTTTTAATTACAAAGAAAAGATTCACAAAATCTTTACATTAAAATCGTTCCTGTAGATTGAAAGTCTCTTGTATAATGCACATAGAAAAACATTATAGGAGGTTATTTTGAAAAAAAACAAACACATCTTTCACACATTATTAGAGATTTTTCTCGTCTCATTTAAATTAGGACTTACTTCATTCGGCGGTCCTGTCGCTCATCTCGGCTATTTTCACCACGAATACGTGCAAAAAAGAAAATGGATGGATGAACGAAGCTATGGAGATTTAGTAGCGCTATGTCAATTCCTTCCTGGTCCTGCCAGCAGTCAAGTCGGTATGGGGGTTGGATTATTAAGAGGCGGACTATTAGGAGCTATTATTTCATGGATTGGATTCACTTTACCGTCTGTACTTGTTTTGGTTTTCTTCGCCTCATTCCTTAATCAGTTCGATCTTGGAAGTGCTGGCTGGATTCATGGACTAAAACTTGTAGCAGTAGCTATTGTCGCTCATGCCATATGGGGAATGGCGCGAAAGTTAACTCCAGATCGCAACCGTGCGACGATTGCGATTGTAACTGCCGCAATTGCCTTATTATGGCCAAGTAGTTGGACACAAGTCATCCTTATTATAATATGTGGCTTTATCGGCTGGTTTTTATATCGCAACCAACCAATTAGCCAATCACAAAATATAAAAGTACCTATTTCAAAAAAGATAGCAGTTTCTTGTCTCGTCTTATTCTTTGGACTATTACTGCTGCTACCGATATTAAGACCGTTTTCTTATTACATCGCTTTATTTGATAGTTTCTATCGTTCTGGCGCACTTGTATTTGGAGGAGGACACGTCGTGCTGCCCCTTCTTGAAGGTGAGTTCGTACAAAACGGAATGATGACGAAAGAACAGTTCCTAGCTGGATACGGATTAACACAAGCAGTACCAGGACCACTATTTACATTCGCCTCTTATATAGGAGCAGTATTAAACGGGACGCTTGGGGCAACACTCGCAACAATTGCGATTTTCCTCCCTGCTTTCTTACTCGTTATTGGTGTTTTACCATTTTGGAACAGTGTGAGAAAAATATCATTCATACAAGGCGCACTACTTGGTGTTAACGCCGCAGTTGTTGGTATTTTAATTGCCGCTTTTTACGATCCTATTTGGACGAGTACAGTTATAAATGCTTCAGATTTCGTTTTCGCTTCGCTTCTTTTTTGCTTACTAGCTTTTTGGAAAACACCACCTTGGGTTATCGTTATACTGGGAGCCTTTGGCGGATATATTCTGTCCATTTTATAAATAAAAAACGACGGCATGATGTAGCCGTCGTTTTTTCTATTAAAACTTCACAAGCTCTATGCCTTCTGGCAACTCACTCTCTGTTAAAATACGCAATTCCTTCACACGATCCATTACGTAAGAAGAACGCTTCACAAGCTCTGGATCAATATATGCTGGATGAACCATAATTTCTACCGTTTGTTCACCTTGTACTCTTTCTTTTAACTTCACAAAGTAATCTTCCGTCACACCATCCGCATAAAAATCACTGTAAAACACATCAGAAAATGGATGCACCGCTCTATCTTCCTCACAACGACGAATCGGAACATTATATTTAGCCGCTAATCTCTCAAGAACATCATGTAAGATCGGTAAACCATGCACATGATGATGACTATCTAAATGAGTTGGTGTTAATCCGTAAGATAAAAACTTCTCAATTTGAGCAGTCCATTCTCTCTCAACTTCTTCTGGATTTATATTCCCTTCCCTTACAACACTTTGTTTATGAAACGATCCGTTTTCCCCTACGAGTGACGGTACATCCTTTAACAGTGGTTCTCCTGCCGTTAATACGAGATGTACGCCTACTCCGAGTAGGTTGTACTCTTTCGCTAAGCGTACCGCATGCTCTGTTCCTGGCATATTCATCATCATCGTCGTTGAATTTACAAGTCCATTTATATGCCCATCAATAATGCCGTAATTTGTACCTTCTGTAAGACCGAAATCATCTGCATTTACAATTAACTTAATCATCATAATACCTCCTAATAGAATAAAAAAAGCGGGCTAAATAGCGCCGCTTTTACTTCTCTACCTTTTTGAAGAACTGCGGAAGATACTCTTTATGTGCTTCCAACATTTCATCTAAAATTTGTTTTGCAACTTTATCTGATGGTACAAGTGGATTGATTGTCATAGCAAGCAGCGCCTTATGATAATCCCCTGTAACAGCAGCTTCAATTGTTGTGCGCTCAAATGATTTAATTTGTTGTACTAAACCGCGAACTGGTACTGGAAGATCTCCCACTGCAATTGGTTTTGGGCCTTCTTTCGTAATAATACAGTTCACTTCAACAGCTGAATCAT